>JBCBCD010000101.1:0-12108 GCA_038530915.1 Bacteroidota bacterium | reverse complement strand
ATACCTGTTCCAGCCAATTGGGAATTGCAAGGCTATGGGACAGCTATCTATGTCAATACAGGTTATCCTTTTTTAAAAATCACTCCACCTTTACCACCTGCAGATGACAATCCAACCGGAAGCTATCGCACTACTTTTTCCATTCCTTCTGACTGGACAGATATGCAGATTAGCTTGACCTTTGGTGGCGTTAGTTCGGCCTACTTTGTGTGGGTCAATGGTCAAATGGTAGGGTACAGCGAAGACAGTATGCTCCCTACTCATTTTGACATTACTCCTTATTTGAAGTCAGGAGAAAATGATCTGGCAGTGCGTGTCTTTAGATATTGTGATGGAGCTTATTTAGAAGATCAAGATCACTGGAATTTTAGTGGCATCCAAAGAGATGTTTATCTCTCAGCAGCACCTAAGGTGCAATTGTACGATTTCTTTGTACAAACAGACCTAGACGAGAATTATCAAAATGCCACTTTGAATATACGTCCTCGCATCAAACTCTTTGATGAGCAAGAAATCAAAGGATATCAATTAAAAGCACAACTGTATGATGCTCAAAACCAAGCAGTATTAGAAGATCCTTTACAGATAGACCTACAGCGCATTTACAAAGAAAGATTTCAACAGCGTGGTAAACCTGAATTTGGTTTGCTCAAAGCAAACATCGTCAATCCTGAGAAATGGTCTGCGGAGCATCCCTATCTTTACACCTTGGTTTTTGAGCTGGTAGATCCAGCAGGCAAGTTATTGGAAAGTAAAAGTACAAAAGTAGGATTTCGAGAAGTTGAATTTAAGGAAGGAGAACTGTTGCTTAATGGTCAACCAGTATTACTTTATGGAGTCAATCGCCACGACCACGATCCTGTTCATGGAAAAGTTATTAGTAAAGAATCCATGTTAAAAGACGTGCTTACCATGAAGCGTTTCAACTTCAATGCAGTACGTACATCGCACTACCCCAATAATGAGTATTTCTATCAGCTATGTGATGAATATGGACTTTATGTCATGGATGAAGCCAACCTGGAAACTCATGGAGTAGGTGGCCAGTTGAGTAACGATCCTTCATATTCTAATGCTTTCCTGGAACGTGCCGTTCGTATGGTGGAACGTGATAAAAACCATCCTTCTATTCTCTTCTGGTCCTTAGGCAATGAATCTGGTTCTGGCTACAATCATGCAGCTATGGCCGAATGGATACGATACTATGATAAAAGTAGATTCGTCCATTATGAAGGTGCTCAAACGACTATGGGTAAAAAGAAAGTGGAGGATAAATTGTACAAGGATCCTGACTATGTGGATATGGTGAGTCGCATGTATGCTCCCATTGAATATATGGTACAACAAGCCAATTGGGAAGAAGAAACACGTCCGGTCGTTTGGTGTGAATATGCCCACTCTATGGGTAATTCTACAGGCAACTTATTCAAGTTTAGGGATGCGATTCGAGAAAACAAGCGCTTGTTTGGAGCATACATTTGGGATTGGAAAGACCAAGGGATTGCTCAAAAAACAGAAGAAGGTGAGTTTTATTTTGCTTATGGCGGGGACATGGGAGATACACTCAAAAACTCTAATAATTTTTGCCTCAATGGAGTAGTAGATCCCAATACTGAACCCAAACCTGCTTTATGGGAATGCAAAAAGGTTTTTCAAGCTGTCTCTTTTTCGTCGGTAGATCTAAAAAGTGGAATTGTGGAGGTACATAACCAACATCATTTTACCAACTTAGAAAAATATGAAGTTCGTTGGAGATTAGAGGAAGATGGACGCCAACTAGAAGCCAGTACCTTCCCTGCTCCTAATTTGGAACCTGATGAGAAGACCACTTTAAAGATACCTTTTACAATGCCTACCCTTAAATCCAATTGCGAATATTTCCTCAGGGTAAGTCTTCATTTGACTCAAGATGAAAACTGGGCAGATCAAGGTCATGAGGTAGCTTGGCATCAGTTTAAAATTCCACTGGCAGAAAAAGTCGTTTATCAAAATGTGCAACGTGTCCCTAAGCTAACAGTCAATGAAACCGAACAATTCATTCATGTTAAGGGTAAAAAGATTGACCTGCGCTTCAATAAAGAAAATGGCTTATTAGAAAGCTTTCAAGCTGGGAAAGCTGCCATTAATGCACCAATTATGCCTCATTTTTGGCGCCCAACAACTGACAATGATAGAGGTGGGGGGAAAACGCCTAGAAACTTGAAAATTTGGAAGGAAGCCTTACAAGGCATGAAATTAGAATCTGTTGAGGTAAAAGATCTTAGCAAACAGAGCGTAAGCATATACACAACACACACAGTAGCAGAAAACAAGGCTAAGGTACATATCCAATATACCATCTTTGGTGATGGTACTTTATTGGTACAAAATCAATTTGAGCCGCTCCAAAATAATCTACCTATGTTGCCATTGTATGGCATGCAATGGCAATTGCCAGCACAATATGATAAAATGACTTACTTGGGTAAAGGCCCACATGAGAATTACATCGACAGAGAACTCAGTGCTGATATTGGTATTTATCAAGCGTCTGTTTCAGAAGATTTCTATAATTACATAAGACCTCAAGAAAGTAATAATAAGATTGGTGTGCGTTGGCTGTCATTAACTAATCAAAGAGGAAATGGCTGGCTATTTGCAGGTGTACAAGAGCATTTGAGTATGAGTGCTTGGAGATACACTACAGAAGATCTAGAAAAAGCTCGGCATACTTATGATCTAGAGGAAAAACCATTTATAACTGTAAATATAGATCACCGTCAGATGGGAGTGGGTGGTGATGACAGTTGGTCAAAGAAGGCTTTACCACATGAAGAATTTAGAGTGCCTGCACAAAATTATAACTATTCATTTATCATTCGTCCTATACTGGAGGTTCCAGAAAATCGCCCCGTATTGCCTGAAGTGAAGGATTAGTGTAGGGTTGAGGGTGTAGAGTATAGGGGTTGCTTCTGCTTCACTTTACATTCAAACATTATTCATTATCAGCTGTGACTAATTTGAGATATAGTTAATTTGTCATCATAGACTCAATATAAAATGAAGTTCATACATTCTAATATCATATACCGTTGTATAAGTTTATTGGTACTTTGCCTAATAGCTAGTTGTACAGACAACCAAACGTCTTCCAGTCCAATTGATAAGAAACCAAATGTCATTCTGATTGTGGTGGATGATTGGGGCTGGAAAGATGCCGGTTTTTTGGGGAGTCAATATTACGAAACACCTAATCTAGACGCTTTTGCAAAGGAAGGGATGGTATTTACCCATGCCTATGCGGCGGCAGCCAATTGTGCCCCAAGTCGTGCTTGTATGCTATCCGGAAGAAACACGCCTTATCATGGTGTTTATACAGTGAGCCCGTCTGATAGAGGGAATGCCAAGACCAGAAAGCTAATTCCAATAAAAAACACGGATTTTTTAGCCAATGAAGAGTATACTTTACCCCAAATGATGAAAAATGCGGGTTATGTTACTGGTAATTTTGGCAAGTGGCATATAGGAGAAGATCCTACTTTACAGGGCATTGATTACAACATTGGAGGCAGTCATAGGGGAAATCCAGGTAAGAATGGCTATTTCTCTCCTTATAAAATTGACCACATTACAGATGGACCGGAAGGTGAATATTTGACTGATCGTTTAGCTTCTGAAGCCATCCAGTTTGTGGAGCAGCATCAAGACAGTACTTTTTTCTTGTATTTGCCTTTTTACACAGTGCATACGCCTATTCTAGGAAAGGAAGAGTTGATTGAAAAATATAAGGATAAAGCGCCTTTTGAAGGCCATCGAAATCCGGTTTATGGAGCTATGGTCAGTTCGATGGATGAAAACATTGGGAGGCTATTGGATCGACTTAAGGATCTAAACTTATATGACAATAGCATCATTATCTTGACTTCTGACAATGGAGGTTTGATGAATGTAACAGATCAACGACCATTAAGAGCAGGGAAAGGTGCTTATTATGAAGGTGGTATAAGGGTACCTTTAGTAATGAAATGGAAAAATCACATTCCAGAAAATACAAGAAATGCCATCAGAGTTAGCAACCTGGATTTTTATCCCACTCTACAAGAGATTGTAAAGCCCAAAAAAAGAGCAATCAATTTAGAAGGATCGGATTTAAGTCCGTTGTTTGCTGAGCAATCACTTACAGAGCGATCTTTATATTTTCATTTCCCTATCTATTTACAATCCAGCAATACCATTACTGGTCTAAGAGATCCGCTTTTTCGTACTCGACCCGGTTCTGTTATTATAGATGAAAATTGGAAGCTGCACCATTATTTTGAAGATGATGAGTTGGAGTTGTACGATTTAAATAATGATCCCTCTGAATCCAACAATCTGGCGGAGGTAAATCCAGTGAAAAGAGATGAGCTTTACCAAAAGCTGGACAATTGGCGAAAAGAAAAGGAAGCAGCAATGCCGGATGAAATAAATCCATTGTATGATGCCATTTTCACCCAAAACAAATCTAAAGAGAAGTTAGAAAAAGCCAATCGATAACATTAATGGTAGCTGGTCAAATAATGAAGTTGTTTAAAGTTATCTGCTGTTAGTGAGCACAAAGGCTTGTGGATACTGACGAAGCTCATTTTTCCTTTCGTAGCCATAGCTACAAAAGGAAAAATAGCTGAAGTTCAGGATCCATAATGCTTTGTGCGCAAGTAAGCGAGATAACTTTAAACAACTTCAATATACATGGTACGTAGCACAAATTTAAGATCAATATTTCTCCATGTGCTACGTACTTAGATCCTCTTACACGAGAAAATTAAGTCAACTAACTCTGAGCTTCAAAATATTCTTCTTCCGCTACTTTTCCGTCTTTATCCCAAATTCTTCTGATGATTTCATGCCAGTAGATTTTACTCCCATCTTTCATGTCAAAATCAAAAGTAAATTCAGAAGCAGAAACATTGCTATCCACAATAGTATGGTGGTGAGTAATACCATTTACTTTTGCAATCCCTGCAATGAAATTTTCCATTTTTTCTACCATCTTTTGTCTTCCCTGAGTAGTTACTTTACCATAATCGGACGTTTTTGCACCTTCTGCAAAAAAATTACTAACGGCATCTACCATTTGCCCTTTAGAAACTAGTGCATCCATTTGCTGTGTTAAGTCTTTGTAATTCATCATTAATAGATTTAGTATTTGAAAAATGATGACCTAAAGATATTTGCCATGGCAAATGCTATTAGTACAAGAAACACCCTATTTCTTGTACTTTTAATACACTGTGTAAAAGTTTGTTGAGTTTTTGAATCACCAGATTTTAAGCCCAGACGAGGCGCAGCACAGTAGCGATTTATATCGGTACGAGCATGCAACGAAGTATGGGGTAAAAAGATGGCTTCAAAAGCTTAAATTATTTATTACACAGTGTATTTAATCCCTAATTTGGCTTGGAGTTTTATTGGTGTAAGATTTGAAAAAAGTAGAGAAATGGTTGGCTTCTTTGAAACCAAGTTCAAAAGCTATTTCTGCTATACTATAATCTGTATTTAATAATAGCTTTTCAGCATGTTGAATAATAAATGCTCTAATTAATCGGCCAAAACTAATGCCTAACTTATTGTGAACTTTTTTAGAAAATACCTTGACACTTAGGTGCAATTTATCAGCATAAAAAGAAGCTTGTCTTTGTGAGGTACAATATTGAATAATTAGTTCAAAAAGATTTTTAACAAAAGTATCTTCCGCTGAATGATCAATGTCTTTCCTAAATTCTAAGGGTGCCCTTCCTACTTTCAATTTAAATACCCGATTAAAGTAGGCAGGATCTTTAAATCCTTGTTCGTATGCGATTTCCTTAATACTCAAATCTGTAAATGCAACCAGTCTTTTGCTTTCTAATAGCCTCTTTCTTCTTAGAAGCTCCAGAATAGAAATACCAATTTTGTCCCTAAATAGTAAATCTCCCCCCAAAGCATGCTTGGTAACAATAGCATTTAATTCGTTGCTCCTAAGGTTGCTCTTATATTCATTGTCAATAATATCCTTTGTATCAAAAATTAAATGATACTCTTCTGGACTGGCTTGAAAGGGATTATAAGCATACCATCTATGAGAAAACTCAGATATGCAATTTGAAGCATTAGACACATCATTCTCTCTGTTTATCAATTCCCTATCTTTATTTTCATCAAAATGAATGTATCCTAATGATAACAAATGCTTAAATAAGACACGACTTAGTTTGCGTTCATTGATAGTCAACAAATCAAATTTAAGTGTATAAACTATGAAGTCGTCTGATAGGAACCTTATGAACTGTCCCTTATCTAAAAAAAGAATCTTACTTGCCCAATTTTTGTGATACTTGAAATCAACCTCTATCAAACCTGTACCCTCTTGTATATAGATCGCAGTACATTGATCGAAGAAATAGACTTTATTAAAAATGGGAGTAATGTTATTTACCATTATGAATATGAGCTTAATGATTAAACACATAAAGGTTGAAGAAGATTTAAAAAATATTCCTTTTCAAAAACACTGAGAAAAGTTAAATTCACTAGCAAAAACACAAATGTCAGAAAAGCCTCTTCAAATCAGGTCACCTCATTTAGATGGTGCTGAAGTATCCTGGTTTGCTCCACTCTGCAATGGAGACGATGAGTTCATCGGTCGCCATGATATAAGATACAAAAGTGATTGGTCCAACACCTCCAATGTCTTACTTACTGCCGATCGATTGGGTTACCGCAACATCCTCTGTCCTTCTTCTTATCAGGTGGGACAGGATACCTTGACCTTTGCTTCTGCTGTTGCTCCATTAACTTCTCAAATCAATATACTCGCTGCCATCCGTTGTGGTGAAGTACATCCTCCCATGTTAGGAAGGACAGTAGCAACACTGGATCACTTGCTCAAAGGAAGACTCACCATCAACATCATTTCTTCTGATTTACCTGGAACCAAGCTTTCTTCAGCCGAAAGATATCAGCGTTCTCGAGAAGTGATAGAAATACTAAAGCAAGGATGGACACAAGAACATATTGATTTTAAAGGTGAATTTTACAACATCCAATTGGACAATACCCAACCGGTAAAGCCCTACCAGCAAAATGGGGGCCCCCTACTCTATTTTGGTGGTTATTCTCCACCTGCTGTAGAATTGTGTGCCGAACATTGCGATGTTTATCTCCTATGGCCGGAAACAGAAAACCGTCTTGCAGAACTGATGCAACAAATGAGTAACAAAGCAGCCTCTTATGGCAGAAAAGTGGATTTTGGTTTGCGTGTACATGTCATTGTAAGAGAAACCGAAGCTGAGGCCAAAGCAGCAGCAATCAAACTGATGTCGCATGTAGATTTTGAAAAAGGAAAAGAAATAAGAGAAAGAGCCCTGGATGCACATTCTTATGGTGTATCCCGACAAGCAGAAATGCGTGATCAAGCCAGCGATGATGGTTTTGTAGAACCCTTCTTATGGACCGGAATAGGCCGGGCCAGATCAGGCTGTGGAGCAGCAATAGTAGGTGATCCGGATCAGGTTTTAGCCAAAATAAATAGATACCAGGAAATGGGTTTTAAATCCTTCATCTTCTCCGGTTATCCACACGAAAGTGAATGCAAGCTTTTTGCTCAATATGTTTTGCCAAAAATCAAGACGGTTTCTATGCCTATTGAGCAAAATAGAAAGCCATTAGAAGTACCGGAAACACCTTTAGGAAGGGGAATTAGAACATAATTTTAAGTAATTACCTGGCCGAGGCCAGGCAATTACTTAAACTTTACAATAATCATTTATGCTGGATTTAATCATAGTACTCCTTTATTTTACAGCCATTTTTATAATCGCTCTTAGTGGTAGAGTATCCAAAGATGTGAGCATAGAATCCTACTTTTTAAGTTCAAGAAACCTCAAGTGGCCCTCTATTGCTTTGTCAAGTATTGCGACCAATATCAATGGTTATCAGTTTTTGGGGATGATGGGCTCAGCTTATTTGTATGGTTTGGCGCAGGCAAGTTTGGAGATCAATGCCGTGCAGGGAATATTGATGGCGGCATTCATTTTTGTCCCACTTTTTCTAAAAGAGCGGGTAATTACTGTTACACAATACATCAAGAAGAGGACTGGGCCGAGAGTGGCCTTGATTTACAGTTTGGCTAATTTATTGATGTTTTCTACCATCACATTAGGAGCTGCTTTATTCTGGGGTGCTTATGCCGCAGATCTTGTTTTTGATGATTATCTCTCTTTCATTAGTGAAGACCGCATTACCCGGATTAGTATTATTGTTATTGCCCTGGGTATTTTCTCAGCTATTTACACCTATTTGGGTGGACTTAATGCGGTTGTAAAAACGGACATCATTCAATTTTCAATATTGGTAATTGGTGGATTTGCGGTTTTGTATATAGCACTAAAGGAATTAGGGGGTTGGAATGAGTTGTATGTGAAAACACCTGAGCACATGCGCCTTTATCTGCCTGCAGACCATCCTACTCTGCCTTGGATACATATGTTTGGGCTTTTCTTATTGAATATCAATTACTGGTGTGCCAATCAGACGATCATGCAAAGATCACTGGCAGCAAAAAGTTTACAACATGCTCAAATAGGTTTAATGGCAGGAGGTGTTATGAAGTATGTTATGGCTGTATTAATCGTTATTCCCGGAATAGCACTCTATGGTATTCTTGGAAGGGAAGGCTTAGCCGAACCGGATATGGCTTTTCCTTATCTGGTAAAAAATTACTTGCCCGTAGGTGTGAAGGGAGTCATCCTTTGTGCCCTTTTTGCTTCACTGATGAGTACAGTAGATTCTACTTTTAATTCGTTGGCTACCTTATGGTCTATTGATATTTACAAAGAATACATCAACAAAGACGCGACAGACAGACAGGTTGTACAGTCTGGTAAAAACAGCATTCTGGTCAGTCTTTTCACTGGTATTACAATGGGTTTGGTATTGCTTTATGTAAAATTTCTGAATCCTGAAGCAGCTTTCACACATACACTCAATGAATTGCGGTATTACATCAATTGCGGTATTGTCGTCGTAATTTGTACTGCAGCTTTCATGGTCATTCCCAATAAAAGGGCTACGCTCATTGGATTTATCAGTACCATCCCTCTGCACCTGGTTATCATTTGGTTCTTTCCAGAGATGAATTACTTTGTCAGGGCAATGTGGGTCATTTTGATTGCGATGGCCTTTGTCTTTATAGCTAGCAGTAAAAATGGATTTAGAAAATGGAAGGATTTGTTCCAATATGATACGCCAGCCATTAGAAATACAGGCTTGTTATTGCTCTTGTCTTTGATTTTGATTCATATTATTTTTCATTAAGCCAGCAAGAAAAGGGCTGCCTAGAAACGACCCAAAGGCAGCCCCAAACAATCACTAAAGTGATTTGCAAACTCTACTCGAGTTATTTTTATATTTCTTTCAAATAGTTAAGTGGCTGAACTAAGAGCTGCCCCTAATCTGAGGCAGCATTTACAAATCATGTTACTATAAAGTAAACTCTACTTCTTTATATCAAGATTGTTGAATGGCCTTCATCTTATTGACATTCAACTATTAAAATCAATAAGATTCCAATTATTACTCAATTAGGTGTTCTCCAAACTTTATCTTTTTTCTTGTCGATATAAAGGTGCAGGATAATAAGGAGATATATGTTAAATATTGTTTTATTATGATCAGCTATTGTCTTTTTTGATCAACTATTGTCCTTCTGAGAAAAATTGAGGTCAATTTTCTAAGATTTAAGTGCGATTGCCTTCTTGACTAGGCCAAATGTCGTATTGCTTATGATACACTTCAGAAAAGTATCTGGGATGTTTGAATCCTACTTCATAAGCTATTTCGGATATGTTCATATCTGTCTTTTCTAATAGTTCCTTCGCTCTCTTCAGTCTGATCGATCGAATGTAGAGCGCAGCAGAGAGTCCGGTCAGTGCTTTAATTTTTCTATACAAAGGAGAGCGACTAATCGCCAAGGCTTTACAGATTTCCGGAATACCAAAATCCTGGTCACTCAAATTTTCTTCAATAAGGGTTCTTAATTTTTTAATGAATGCATCTTCAGCTGTTTTTTCTACTATGGGCTCCAGACTACTGTATTTTTGTTGTAGTATTTTCCTAAGTACCAATAACTTATTCAGTCTAATGTGTAATTCTTTAGGTTCAAAGGGTTTGCCAAGGTAGGCATCAGCACCTTTTTCAAGGCCTGCTATTCTTGAATTCAAATCAGATTTAGCAGTCAGCAGGACGATAGGGATGTGATTGGTACGTTCATCTTTTTTAAGGGCGTCACATAACTCATAGCCATTCTTTTTGGGCATCATTACATCACTAATGATCAGGTCAGGAACTTCCTCTATTGCCTTTTCAATGCCTTCTAAACCATCATGTGCTACCTGTACTTGATAGTAGTCTTCTAATTCAGCTACCAACACTTGAGCCATATCTTTATTGTCCTCTACTATCAATAAGTGAGGTTTCTCTGTATCTGCTGTACCATTTTGTTTGATTTCCAGTGCTCCCACAGATATAACGGATTCTGTCAAATCAATGCTTGTTTTTGCGTTAGCCTCTATCAAATGATCGGTATTGGAGTTTATTTCCATATACCTCAATTCAAGTATTTTATTGAATAGATTGATCAGTTTTTTTGTGTTTTGTTGAATCATCTTCAAACCCTTATCCAGCCACTGCTCAGGCTTATGCTGAATTTGATTGGCCATACCTGAGATAATGGTCAGGGAAGAGCGAAAATCATGTGAAATTTCAGTCAATACTTTAGACTTAAATTCATCCATCTCTTTAAGCTGTTCCTTTCTGCGTTGTTCCATATACAACTTCTGTTCATTGAGTTCTGCCTCCAGTTTAGCCTGCTCCAAGCTAGCTTCACGTTTTTGCCGTTGGAGCCTGTACACAAAAAACAATAAACCTAATAAGACCACAAAAGAAGTGATTATGATGGTTGTTATTCTTCTTTGTGTGGCAATTTGATTATCCAGGTCTAATTTTTCTTTTTCATTTTGAAAAAGCAGCTCTTGTTTTTCTTTTTCAAATTCGTAATTGGCAGTGATGGTAGCTATTTTTCGAGTATTTTCTACATTAAATAAGGAATCCCTCAATTCTGTATATCGTTGTAAATATTGGTAAGAGCTATTGATATTGCCTTGTTCTTTTAATACCTGAGCCAAAGGATATGCAGCTTCCATTTCGTATTGTCGTTGCCCGATAGTGCGTGCAAAATCAATAGCTGATCGATAATGCTGAATAGCTAGTGCTGGATTATTCTTTAGACTTTCTATCTTACCGATTTGGGTCTTAGCATTAGACATAAGAGAATAAAACTTAAAAGCTGCAGCTCTTTCATATCCTTCCTCTAAAAAAATTTTAGCAGAGTCTACTTGATTGAGTTGTAGGTAGCACTTTCCTAAAGTGATTAAAGGGTCAGATAAGTTTTTTTCAAACTTTTGTTCTTTATAAATAGCTATGGATTGTCTTAGAATGGGTAAAGCTTTTTCAGCCTGATCAACCTCGAGGTAACATTGTCCGATAGCATTCAAACACGAACCTTCTAATATTGTTAGTTCTTGTTCCTGCGCTATTAGTTTAGCTTTTTGTATGTATTGGAGTGCTGTTTCAATGTCTTCATTCAATCGATAAGCGACGCCTATTTTCAATAAAGATCTAGCCACATTAACTGTATCCTTGGAAACTTCAAATAAGCCTATTGCATTTTGATAAGCTTCAATACTTTGCAAAAATAAACCTTTCATTCTATAGGTTTGCCCAAGTACTTTATAGAAGGTAGCTTGCCAATTGGTATCCACTTTTTCTTCAGCTCTTGTTTGCCCTTCATTGTAATATTCTAACGCTTTATCCAAATCATCTTTTCTGCTGTATGCCCAACCTAAATTATAAATAGTAGTAAGTTTAGAGTCATCTCGGTCTGTTTTCTCAATGATTGCTCTAGCTTTTTGATATTTTTCTATGGCTTTATCATTATCTCCTAAGCTGATATATGAACTCCCCATATTGTTTAATGCATCATATTGCCCCAAAGTATTATTTGCCTTCTTTGCCATTTCATAAACCCGCTCATAAATGCTAGCTGCTTTT
>JBCBCD010000100.1:0-12176 GCA_038530915.1 Bacteroidota bacterium | reverse complement strand
ACTGGATCTACAAACGTCAAAAAAAACGATGGTACTTGTTCAATGAAATTGGTGCTCTTGCGCTTGGTATGTTAATGATGTGTTTCGCATCCTACCTACACAATGCGATTATTGTCAATAAATTAAGGCCTACCCTTATTAATGGTTTGGAATACACCTGGTATTATGCCTTTCCTTATTTTCCCTTAATGATCCCTTTATGGGTATTTCTAAGAAGTTATTGGGGACAAAAGAATGTTACACCAGAACAAATACCACAACCTACCCTGCTTATTATTGGGAACAATAAGACTGATCAATTTGAAATTCAATCGAATCAATTCATCTATGCGAAAGCGCAACAAAATTATGTAGAGATTTTTTTTGAGGATGCATCTCAGCAAATAGAAAAACGCATGATTCGTATCACTTTACAAGCTTTGCAAAAACAGATTCCAACGGCAATCAAAGTGCATAGATCTTACCTGATAAATATCAACTGGTTGAAAGAGCTGGAAGGAAATGCTCGCAAAAGGGTTTTAAGCCTTAAAAAGATAGATGAACTGGTACCTGTCTCACAAAAATACTATGCTGACTTGCAAAATCAGCTTTCAAATTCAGCCCAAAACAATCACATTCAGCCCTAAAATTTCAATTTCATCCTAAAGTTTTCAGACTCATCACTCTTATTTGACTTGAGCTATTTGGGGTCATTTCTTTGCAATAAAAAAATCAAATCATCATGCAAAGATTGTTGTTAGTTACCGTTTTATTTTTCTCTTTTTTCCAGGCGAACGCTCTTGTAAATACACCCACTGATAGTACCAAAAGATCAACAGAAGTAAACACCATCATCAAACTGGCCAATAATTACATCTGTAATACGATGTGGCTTGAAACTCCTGAATGGAAAACTTTTGTTGAGAAGATTCAATCCGAGGAAGCACAGCGGCTATCTACTCAGGACTTTGTCAGTTTTTTCAATACAGAGGTAGATGCATTGCCTTTTACACACTTTTATTTACGTCAAATAAAAAAGACCAAAGGTTCCAAAAAGGAAAAGAAAGCTAAAAAGAAAATGCTCCCTTATTTTGAGTTAAAAGCTATTGATGATCAAACGGCACACTTAGTCATCAGGGAATTTGCATCCGATGGGGAAAGCATGGTCAAGCTAGTAACTGAAATTAAGAAAAAAGGATATGAAAATTTAATCATTGATTTAAGAAGTAATACCGGGGGTTCTTTAGATGCTGCTGTAGTATTAGGTCGTTTTCTAACCCAAAAACCACTAGATGCAGGTTTGTACATGACCAGAAAGTGGTTTCTTGATCACAGTCGCTATCCTACAGTGGAAGAAATACAAACCTTTCCTTATTTGAAAGATATGACTTATGAAGGCTTTATGAAAATTTCACAGGAAAGTGCTGCATTTCGAATGGTTTTGCCCCCTCATAATGATCCGATTTTTGAAGGAAAAACTTATTTACTCACCAATTCACTAACTGCTAGTGCTTGCGAGCCTTTTGTTTATTTTTTAAAGAAAGAAAAAATTGCAACAGTGGTAGGTCAGACAACTGCAGGGGCGATGCTGAGTGGATCATGGTTTCCAGTAAGTGACAACTTAAGATTGTTTTTACCTTTTGCTGATTACATGCTGCCAGATGGGCATAGAATTGATAAAGTAGGAGTAGAACCGGATGTGAAGAAATCGCATGAAGGAGCGTTAAGTTATGTATTGGGGCAGTTGAAATAGAAAAGTTTAGAGTTTAGGAGTTTAGCTCAAATGCTAAACTCCTAACTATAAAGCTTGATCTAAAAATTACTTATTTTGTTTGTATGTTCTTTCTATTGTACAATTAGTCTTTCAACCTTAAGTTGCGCCCCTCTCCTATCAGCAATTTTTACAATCAAGATTCCCTGCTCTAATTCATTATTTAAATTAAAAATATTGGTACCAGTAAGTAACTGATTTGTAGCTAATAAGCGACCTCTTACGTCATACCAATAAACCTGTTCTCCCTCTCCATTATTATAAATGGAAATAGTTTCATTCATTGAAACCGGATTAGGAAAAATGGTCAAATTCAATTCAGAACGTTCAGTTTGAAAAGAAATAACATTGGAAACAGTTACAGTTCCATCAAAATCAACTTGTCGCAATCGATAGTAAGAAGTACCTGGTAGCGGATAAAAATCAGTAAACCGATATTGATTAGTAAAAAAAGTAGTTCCCGCCCCATTTACTTTATAGATAGCATCAAAATTAGCTCCATCCAACGAACGTTCTATTTCGAAATAATCATTGTTGAGTTCTGTTGCTGTAGACCAGGTCATTAAAGCTGCCCCATCTTTATTTTCTACCACAAATGATTTTAATATAACAGGCAGGTTGGCTACATTACAAGTACCCATACTACAAGGACCATCCTCACCGGTTGGGTCATTACCTGTATACCCAAAGAAGTCAGAAGAATCAATATTTAAAATATTTCCAGCTATGGTGATATTCCCCGATCCACTTACAGTACCACCCGCTTTATTTTCAAACTTCTTGCCATTATCTGTTCCACTTAAAGTACCATCAACTATAAGTACTCCTTCATCGTTTACAATGTCTTGATTGGTGGTTAACATAGCTCCCGCCTCGATATTTAAAGTCCCATCACTCTTTATTGTAATGGCTCCTCCAGTGCTATTAAGGCTAAAGCCCGCTTCAATGATCAATTCTCCATTTGTAATATCAATAGCAGCGTCTACTGCAATATTACCATTCACTCTAACAATAGTTCCATTTTCGATTACAATGCCATTTACATTGGTATTTAAGAATACAGTCCCCCCTGAATTAAAAGTATCTGCCCAGGATAAATGCCCAAAAAACATGAAAAAGGCTGTAAGAATGTGTGTTGTAGTTTTCTTAGTCATAGTATTGAGATTTTAGATTACCAGCAAAAAAATAGGCGAATAGACTAGTGCTAGCACTAGTCTATTCGCCCAAACGACTCGTAATATACAAAAGAAATACCTAATGTCTAATTCATTAACATTTAGACAACTTAAACCCTATTCCCTTAAAAAGAAGGTTTCAATTTGGTAGTTTTTTGAATTAAAGCTTGATTATCGACTCACAATTTCCTTTTAAAAATCAAATAATCCATTTGCTTTTTTCCCAAAAGCATATAGTTATCACCTCTTATTTAATAGTAAGAAGCTGTTTAATCTATATAGTTTGCAAAAGTGAAACAAATAGATTACTTTTACTTTTGTAAACCATATCAATTTAGCTCAACTATGAAAAGAGTATACCTCGGAGAATTTGAAGAATTGGTCTTGTTACTCGTTGCCATCATGAATGGAGAAGCCTATGGAGTGGCTGTTATGGTTGCCCTAAAAGAGCAATCAGGTCGTATTGTTAACATTAGTGCGGTACATGCTGCACTAAGGAGATTACAAGAAAAAGGCTTTGTCAAATCAGATTGGAGTGAAGCTACATCAGAACGTGGGGGAAGAAGAAAACGTTTGTTTTCCATCACTTCTGAAGGTAGAACCGCTCTTGAACAGCAACGCGATATGCGCATCAAACTTTGGAATCAAATCCCTGGGTTCAACACAAATATCTCATTTGCATGAATAATCACTCGAGACCGCCCAAGTGGGCAGATCGATTTTTAGAATGGTATTGCAGGTCTGAATTGCTTGAAGAGATTCAGGGTGATGTTTATGAGCTTTTTGATATGAGGGTAGCAGAAAGAGGACTTCAAGCGGCCCGTCGCCATTTCATTTGGGACATTTTGCGATCATTTAGATTATCGACTATAAAAGGATTTCACCCAAAACACTCGACTATGTTATTAAAAAGTAATTTTAAAATTGCAATCCGACAGATTGCCAAACAGAAGCTTTATTCTGTTATCAAAATTGGTGGTTTTGCCTTAGGCATTGCCGTCTGTCTACTTATCTCTTTATTTATATTGGATGAGTTGAGTTATGATAAGCACTACGAGAAGAAGGATAGAATTTATCGAATACTTTCTGTTTATACTCAACCTGAGTTTGTACGTGGAGTGCACTTTCCCGCTCCTTTTGCTCGAACGATAGAACAGGACTTTCCCGAAATTGAAATAGCCGGAAGGTTGGCCCAATCAGGTTATTTGAGGACAGGCAGTAATCAAATTCGTAGATCAGATGAGGTTAAGAATTCTTATGAAGACAATTTTATCTTTGCTGATGCTTCCATCTTAGACATTCTGGAAATTGACCTTATCAAAGGAGATAAGGAAAATGTCCTCCAACAACCTAACGGCATCATCATTTCAGCAACAAAAGCAAAGAAGTATTTCGGGAAAGAAGATCCTATAGGCAAAACCTTCATTCTAAATGAAGACCAGGAACGTCCTCTAACCATAATGGGCGTGATGGAAGATTTACCTAAGCATTCCCATTTTCGCTATGACTTTATTTTAGGCTTAACAGACCTAGAGTTTTGGCCTGGAGAAAGCAATTACTGGGCAGCTAACAATTATCTTACATATGTTAGGTTGAAGCCAAATATTGACCCAGTGCAATTGGAAAAGAAGCTTTTAAGTGTCATTGAGACCTATTTTCGACCTGCATTCAAGGCAGCTGGTTATACAGGAAGTGGAGACTACTCAAAGGACTTGACCTTTAGTTTACAAGCTGTACCCGACATCCATTTACATTCAGAAGGTGTAACGGATCACATGAGGCATGGAGACATTCGATTCGTTTGGTTGTTTAGTGCTATAGCAATAGTGATCTTACTCTTAGCCTGTATAAACTTCATCAATCTATCCACTGCTAAGTCAGCCAATAGAGCTAAAGAAGTCGGGCTAAGAAAAGTGATAGGTTCATTTCGAACAACACTGATTTACCAATTTCTTACTGAGTCTGTTGTTTTAAGTTTCATCTCATTTATATTAGGAGTAGGTATTGCCTGGCTTTTACTACCCTACTTTAGTAAAATCGCTGATAAAAGCTTAAGTTTTCCATGGTTGGATTGGTGGTTTATCCCATTATTACTTGCTGGTAGTCTATTGATAGGGATAATAGCGGGAATTTACCCCGCATTTTACCTTTCTTCTTTCAAGCCTATTGCCACACTGAGTGGAAAATTGAGTCGAGGTTCTAAAGGTTCTGGCTTGAGAAATGCATTGGTTGTTTTTCAATTTACAGCAACAATTGTTTTGTTGATAAGCACTTTTGTGGTTTCTCAGCAGCTTGATTTTATTCTCAATACCAAGTTGGGGTATGATAAAGATCAAATTATCGTCTTAGAAGGTACTAATGCAATGGGCGACAAGGTAAAGCTATTCAAGCAAGACCTACTTAATACTTCTAATGTCAAACATGTTACTGCCAGTGATTACTTACCTATTGCCGGTACCAATAGAAATAGCAATGCCTTCTGGTTGTCAGATAGAGTAGAAACCTCTGATCCTATTTATGGAGAAATTTGGCGGGTAGATCATGATTATATCAAAACCTTGGGAATGAATATAAAAGAAGGTCGAGATTTCTCCATTGATATGCCAACAGACTCGCAGGCCATCATCATCAATGAAGCGATGGCTGCCACCTTAGGCATACAAGAGGTCAAAGGCCAGTATATAACCAATGGCTATAGGAATCGTCGTTTGATTGGTATTATGGAAAACTTCCATTTTGCCAGCCTGAAAGAAAAAATCAACAATCTATCTATAGTTGTAAGTACCAGAAGAGATATGCTTGCTATAAAAGTAGGAACTACTGATATTTCTGGTACTATTGCCCAAATAGAGAGCAAATGGAAACAATATGTACCTAATCAAGAACTTAGGTATAGTTTCTTAGACGAAAGCTTTGCCAATATGTATGCAGACGTACAGCGAGCTGAATCTGTTTTCAAAAGCTTTGCCCTCTTTGCCATCTTAGTAGCCTGCCTTGGATTATTCGGGCTCTCTACCTTTATTGCAGAACAAAGAAGTAAGGAGATCAGCATCAGAAAAGTACTGGGTGCTTCGAGTATCAGTATTGTAAGGCTTCTCTCAGGCAATTTCTTAATTTTGATCATTATAGCTTTGGTTTTGGGACTTCCCCTCGGATGGTATCTAATGAATCAATGGTTGCAGGATTATGAGTACAGCATTGATTTAAGTTGGACGACTCTAGCTTTATCTGGCCTTATAGCCATGTCGATTGCACTCTTGACCGTTAGCTTTGAAGCGATTCGATCATCAAGGGCTACGCCTATACATGCGTTGAGAAGTGAGTGATTTATCTTTTTATCTTTTTATCTTTTTTTAAAGTTCGATTTTCATATTTATCAAGTAAAGTCTTCTTACCAATTCTTTTCACCATGGAGGAAAAGAGTTACGTGGAGTTATTCTGCTAACTTGTTTAGAATTCTAAACAAGTTAGCAGAATTGAATCACAGGATGAAAATTTACCATTGATAAAATACTCCCGCATTAAAAGAAGTATTCGCAAAGATCAATCGTCCGGAAAGTGGTTCGCCTATACCAAAACTTACGCCTAATTGATCGGTAAGCTTGTAGCCAATTTCTGGACCGAAGATCAAAAATTCGGTATTATTGGCAAAGATGGAAGTACCGGTTGCCTCACTAGGTAGAGTACCGTTGTTGAAGGATTCTACACCTGATAAACGAGCGATTAGAATCACTTTTTCATTCAAAACAGTAGCCCCGGTTTCTACTCCAAATCGGAATTCATCCGAAAAACCTTCAGTCCGATTGTTGACCCCAAAATAAGCTTTTGCAAAGGCATTGGTGTTGCCTATTCTGAAACTTTGGCCCAATTCTACCAATAAAGCCTGATTAAATTCACCATCCCCTGTTTGTAAAGCTCCATCAGAGCCGCCCCCTACCATCCCGGTAGGAATTCCAAATTGTACTAATGCACTTAACACAAAAGAGCCTTTTTTAACCAAGTTGTATCTAAAACTGATGTCTATATCGCCAATAGAATTGATGGCTTCTCCTTCCTGTATAATTTCTCCAGTAGTGGCCGAAACAGAGTTATTGAACAAGTTGCGTGCAAAGAACGGGAAATAAACAATACCCGTCAGTTTATCGGTCAATCCATATTCCCCATAAACAGAGGTGAAGTATAAGCCATTGGTTACATTAGGATCGACACGCCTTTGGTCGGTATAATGCTCTCTGGCAGTTAGCCACCATTGGCTTAGTTTGATGTATCCACTTTTCTTTGGTTGTGGCCAGGAATCATCTGCCAATAGAGAGAAAGGAGCTAATAATATAATTAAGCTTAGTAATGTATTTTTCATTATTTTTTTATTCAGTTGGGTTAATTAATTTGTCCATCACCTACTTTTACTCTAAAAGGCTTACAGTAGTAATACAAATAATCATATTCTTTAATATCTACATCCGGCACCGTGTAAGAATGGGCACCACTGAATACTGAGACAGCTCCAATTTCTAGTGCATTGGCCACACTGTTAGGGTTATTGCTCAAATACACATATAGTCCAGGTAATGAACTAGATGCTTCATAATTATCAGCAAACACTATATTCAAGTCATCTCCTTCCTGAGTAATTGTGAAATCGCCTTCCAAGACATAAAAAGTAGTTGTTCTTATTTCACCTGTTCTTTCTGAGATTTCAGCTACAGTTGTAGTCGTGTCCGAAACAACGATATTCAGTTTTTCTGTTAATAATCCATTCTCAATGGACTGTACTTCACCGTATACTTCAGCTGTTCCTGTATCAACGCCTGTCAAAACACCATCAGCTGAGACAGCAATAATGGATTCGTCAGAAGAAACCCAATTGATGGCAGCCGTTTCGACTTGACCAATATTATTGGTATAACGAGTTTCGAGTAAGTAAGTCCCTCCCTTCGCCAGTGTATCTATGGCATTGGTAATGCGAAAGGTTTCCGGTACCCGGTCTTCGATAATATCATCCTGGATACAGGCAGTTATAACCAAAACGAGAAGACCAATGAGTAAGAGTTGAGTTTTTTTCATTGCTTGGTAGAGTTAATAAGGCTGGCGTATCAGCCTATTTACAAATGAAGTTACACTACTAAAATATGCCTGAGGAAGGAATTTGTTTCTCTTAGGAGATCATGGATACATCCAACTGTCTTTGTCCTGACGAGGAAAAGGATGGTAAAAAACAGTATTCTAATATTTCCCAAAAGTTTAGGTAAGGCAGATTACAAACTGTCCATTATTTACTCCTGATGAAAACATAAAGCAATAGGTGATAAATATTTAGCTATTTCCCTATTTATCTTGACGAACCAAGCTCCACTTCCAGCTTGTTATTTATATGAAATCACACTGTTAAAATTTAGTTTTATTAACTAGACAAACCGACTAAAATGAAATTTAAAGAAATCACATGGCTAGCCCTCTGTTTCTTAGCTATCCTATCCTGCGAAAAAGAAACAGTTACTGTTGTTGAAGAGGTTGAAAAAGAATTCAATTGGAAACAGGATGATAACTTCCTGTTTAATGCCAAAACTCAGCTAAATGGTTTTGCCACAGATGATCAACTTTTCTTAATTGGTCCTAACTTTTTTACCAAAATTTCGAGTGGTCCTGAAGATACTAGTCAGCACAGCTCATTAAGTTATTTCTTGCCTTTTCCTTATCCGATACAGAATAAGCTTTCTATAAGCAAGGAATTATACATGGGGTATATCAATGCAAACATTGGTTTTTTTACCACCAATAGTCCAGTTAGCTATAGCAGTGACAACTTTCGTGACATGCGGGACTATGATGCTGATTTTTCTAACTTTGATGTTCCAATCTATTCTAGAGGCATCAGTTTTCCGATCAATAGCCTCAATCAATGTTTGATCACCTATCAACGATTTATCACAGTAGATGATACCGTACAAGTTGTTGAATTTGAGCCGTACTTAGCCATGGCTGAAATAGAATTGTTTGAACCTGAAAGTCGGTTTATTAATGATATCACCATTAAAGAAGTGACCAAGAAGTTTAGTATGGGTAAGGTACTCGCTCAGCACTTAATCGAAGACTATTTCTTTGTGACTGGTACTGAAAAAACCATCAGAGTAAATCCTGACTTGACAATCAATGATGTATCTCAAGAGCGTTTGCTAAGGATTTTTGAGTATCAAGGCAGTCTTTATGGCTTTACGCGAGAAGAGTTGTATCGCTCAACAGATACGGGCTTAAGTTGGCAAACTTTAGGTGGGATTCAAAGTGATTTTTTTCTATTAAATTACACCCAAATTGACGGTCAGCTCATCGCTTTTTATAAAAGTCAAATCTTTAAACTGGATATTACAGATAATGGTATAGATTCAGAGGAGTTGGATAACGATGGGTTATTTGGTCATGAAATTACATCAATCAATACATTGACTAACAAAGTGTATATTACGACTTTATCTGGTGTGTTTGTAAGAGACCTGGCTGACTTTTTTGAAGCAAAATAACTAATTAGTATTGAAGATATTAGCTATTAGTAGCTTACCCACTGTGGGTAATGCAGGTCTAAAAAATGTATTGGGTATTCTAGGGAATAAAGTCATCCCCGTACCTACTTTAATTATAAGTGGCTTGGCCAATATGGAGGGAAACCAAAGATTTGAGCTTCCTTTTGGAGAAATCCTGGAAAGGTCTCTTTGGATGGCTAAGAAGCAAAGTTATCAACTAATAGTCTACACCGGCTATATGAGTCAAGCCTCACAAATAGATGATGTAGCCAATATTTTACCTAAATACAAAGATATCATACACTCGACCATTGTTGATCCGGTTTGTGGAGACAATGGTCGAGCATATGTTGGAAGAGATATTATTGATCGTTTTCCGGTTCTACTGGAAAAAGCGAACTGGGCTATACCTAATAAAACGGAGATCGGCTTGCTTACTCATAATGAGATGGATAATGAGTTGGAAGAGCTTAGCAATGCATTTAAAAAGAGGTTTCCCAACTTAAATTACATCGTAACAGGCATCATTGATGGAGATGAGATAGGAAACGCTCTACATATTGATAATCAAACACAAAGTTTTAGCCATCCTTATTATCAAAAACACTATTCAGGTACCGGAGATGCCTTTGCTGCGCTTTTTATTTATTATCATTTTATACGTTCTCTTACAGCTCAGCTTGCTACTCAAAAAGCTGGTGAAGAATTGGCCAGTTTTATTAAATCCAGTATAGATGAAAATAAAGCGGCACATGACTTGAACTTGATCATCAAGTAAGTAGACTTCGACAGATAGAAGCTTCTCTCCTTCTCAACTGTTATCGAATTATTGTAACGTCTCCCTTAATAATGATACTGTTTGGAATATCCAACCTTAAAATATAGTAATATGTCCCATCTGGAAGTGTTTCTCCATTGTTGCTTAGGCCGGTCCAGCTGTTGTCATATCCTTTTTGGGTGAACACGATGTCTCCCCATCTGTTGAAAACAATCAATTCATTATCTGGAAAAGTTTCTGCACTATTCACTTCCAATATTTCAAAAACAAAGGCCTCATTCACTCCATCCCCATTTGGTGTAAATGCATTAGGTACTTCAGCTTCCTCCAAACTTATTGGTTCTACTTCTATCAATACAGTAGCTTCTGTACATAAATCTGGACAAAGTAGATTACATAATTGATATGTCAATTCTGTATTTCCTCTGCTTAGATCAGATACTGAATAACGCAATAGACCATTTTCAAAAGATTCAATGGTACCAAAAGAAGGTGGAGCTATCAAAACAACCTCCCACTCACTTACGTTTGTCAATTCGTCATTTTGGCTTACATCCAAGCTGACTGTCCTAGCATCATCCTGACGGATTTGTATTTGATCATCCACTGCTAATGGAATGGAGTTCACTGAAATACTTACTTCATCCTGACTATAGTTGGGGCATTCAGCAGTTGAAAGTGTCCAAATAAATGTTTGTATACCTTCTTCTAAATCCGAGACACTAGTCCTATTATTAGATGGATCATCGATGATGGCATTAGAAGCAGATGTCCATTGCCCAAATGAACCATCAGGAGCATTTGCAGATAATACAACACTATTTGTACAAATTGAACTATCTATACCCGCAAAAGCTTCTTCAAACCTGCCATTTACATCTACCACTATTGAATCGGTAAAAGAACAAGATGTAATATCGTTATCTACAGAAACGATGTATGTATCAGAAATACAGGTGAGTGCTTCTGTACTACTCTGTAAATCGAAAGTAATATTGTTCAAACTCGACCATCTGATAGTAAAATCAGAAGTAAGATTGGTGGAAGCCCTTATTTGTACACAACTATCTGTACAAGTACCTAAAAAATCCAATTCAAGACTCAATTCAGGAATAACTGCATCAAAAGTAATGGTTATGCTATCTCTACCTACACATCCATTTTCGTCCATCACTTCCAAGGTTTGTAATCCACTTTGTGAAGTAACAAAAGTTCGATTGGTAGAGCCTCCCGACCAGAGATAAGAAGCGTAGGGAACAGAAGTTGAAAGCAAAGCTGTACCTCCCTCACAGATAGAACTAGGGCCAGTGATGCTAGGTTGTGGTACAGTACCTTCTTCTACTAAAATAGATGACTGACCAACACATCCAAATTCATCACTTACTGACACAGAGTAATTACCTGCAGAAGAAATTTCTATGCTTTGCGATGTACTTCCATTTGACCAAAGATAACTTATAAAACTACCTGCATCGAGTAGTCCGGTTTGACCAGAACATAGTGACTCAACACCATTAATCATAAACTGTAATGAGTCCCTTTCTTCAACCAAGATACTATCTGTACCTTGACATCCCTCCTCATCTACAACGGTAATTGAATAGCTACCTGTCGTTTCTATTTCAATATTAATGCTTGTTTCGCCTGTCGACCATAAATAACTATCAAAGAGATCGCTGGTTGATAAAGTAGTTGTACCATTTTTACAGATAAACGGCTCACCACTAATAGATACCATAGGAGTAGCAAGTTCTGAGATACTAATCGAAGTTTCACCCTCGCAACCATTTATATCCACCACCGTAACGGCATATTCTCCTACTGAATCGATGACTACTTGTTGTGTAGTATCTCCTGTTGACCATAAATAGGATTCAAATTGGTTAAGATTTAAAGTAGTAGATCCTCCCTGGCAGAAACTAGAATCTCCGGAAATCTCAGGAGCAACAGCAATATTT
>JBCBCD010000099.1:6200-12319 GCA_038530915.1 Bacteroidota bacterium | reverse complement strand
TAAGGCTATTAGGCTCCGGGCTTTCCTTGTCTTGATTCAAAATCCATCTTTTTGTTCTCATAAAACTATTTTAGAATAAAGTCTATCAAAAACCTTTTGAATGGCTTTCTTTCTTTACTAGCCGTGTTTAGAATTGATACTAAAGGATCACTCATCTCTTGCTTGTATTTGTTTGTAAATCAGTATCACTTTTTAGTGTTTTCCTTTATTACAAAAGTAGAGCGATGAGAGGAATAAAACTTTGACTATTGTTTCAAAATAAGAGGGAACATAAGTGGTTGGACAAAAATAACTATTACTTTATGATGTCATCTTTTGGAGCTGCTCTTCGTTAAATTCTCAGCTGATGTGAATCACCTTGCGAATTTGCCTCGATCAGCTCCAAAAATCTGATCGATCAAAAACACTGTTTATTTTTGTCCAACCACTTACCTTCTTATAAGAACTAACGAAAATCAATCAATATGAATAGGAGAAACTGGCTTAAAAACAGCATGTTGGGAGTGGCGGGTTCCGCTCTTTTGACACCCCTTCAGGCAAAAGCATTAAATGAAAATGAAGAACGTCTGTTTACTCAATTGGATGTAGAGCAGGCAGATGAAAAATATTGGGAGTTGATAAAAAGTTACTTTGTACTTGCTCCTGGACTTACTTATTTCAACAATGGCTCTTTAGGGACTTCTCCTGAATATGTGGTTAAAGCAACGGATCAATTTAGGCGTACTTTGGAATCATTTCCCTCAAAGTATATGTGGGGTGGATGGCAGGATCAAAAAGAGGAAGTAAGGAAAAAGGCAGGGGAGTTTTTCCATGTTTCTGCTGAAACTATCGCTCTGATCCACAATACAACAGAAGGAATGAACCTCATTGCATCAAGCATGGATTTGAAACCAGGTGAAGAGATCTTGCTTAGCAACCATGAGCATACCAGCGCACGCATCCCCTGGCAATATTGGCAAGAAGAGAAAGGAGTGAAACTTAAAACCGTAGATCTTCCATCGCTTCCCAAAAACAAGAAAGAAATTGTAGATCTATTCGAGGAGGCTGTTACTCCAAAAACGAAAGTGATTTCAATTGTTCACATCACCAATACCAACGGGATGATGTTACCAGTCAAAGAGATCAGTCAAATGGCTAAAAAATATGGCATCAAAGTAGCAGTAGATGGCGCACAATCAATGGGAATGTTGGATCTTGACCTTGACGATATGGGTTGTGATTATTACACTTCGAGTGCACATAAATGGCTTTTTGCACCAAAAGGAATTGGTATATTTTATGCCAAAGAAGAAGCCCAAAAGGATCTAAAGCAATTGATCGTTTGTAGAGGCTACAAAGATAAAAGCATCAGAAAGTTTGAAAATTACAACACCAGAAACTTACCCGAACTATTAGGTCTGGGAGCTGCTCTTGATTTTAGAAAACTTATCGGAGCAGAAAGAATAGAAGAGCGTACCTACGAATTAAAGAAATACTTTCGCAACCACTTTAAAAAGGATGATCGTTTTGCATTAAAATCCCCTGTATCGGATGATTTATCTGCTGGTATTCAAAATGTGGAAGTCAAAGGAAAAAAAGTGAGAGAAGTGAAGGCAGTATTAGGAGAAAAATATCAAATCGATTGTAGACCTATGACTTCACATGATTTGAATGGCCTGCGTATCTCACTTGCTATCTTCAATACTAAAGCTGATGTCGATTATTTGGTGAATGCGTTGAATGAACTGGCTTAGGTCATCTTTTCATCTTGTTATCTTGCTATCTTTTCATCTTGTTATAACCATGACAAGATGAAAAGATAGCAAGATGAAAAGATGATCCATTCTACCAAGAAAATGCTCTTAATTCTGTCAAGGAACTCATCAAATCAGGCAACTGCATATTTCCTACAGAACGACTTGAAGAACTATCATCTGGCGAATATTTTGTAGGTGGCAATTTAGGTGTAGCGGTAAAGATGGCTAAACCATACTCTTTTTTACCTTCTACAAGAGGAACCCAACGACCTTTTTCTAATTTCTCATTTTTAGCATAAAAATCTGTACTCGCTCCAAATGGACCTTCTTTTAAAAGTTTGCCACTTTTGTCAAATACTTTAAGCATATAAGTTTTTTCTGGTTCAATGTTTACTAGAAAAGGCTCAACATCCGTAAATGCTTGCTCGACTAGCATATTCTCACCCTTCTCATCAAAGATTTGAACCTTACCAGCAGTGATCTTTTTGCCTCTAGCTACATCACGCATCTCATTGTAAGCGTAGCCTTTAAAAGAAATAGTATTGTCTTCTTTTTGGTCCTGTGCAAAAATTGAATGAGCTGAGAAAGTAAGAACAGCCAATAATAAAAACGTGAATAATTTTTTCATAATTGTTTGATTTGGGACAATTGGTTTTATGCAAATGTATACTCAATCATGTTAAGGTGCTATTAATAATAGACTTTTGTTTCGTTAAGACGCTTAATTTGGTGACAAGTCACCAATTAGACCATAGACCTAAAACTGATACTTCACCTGTGCCGAAACCTGCGTCCTCACAGGGCCATTTATTTCCTCCAAGCCTGATCCTATTGTATTTCTATTGCTCCAAAAAGTCTGAGCTATTCTCCCTTCTATGGTTATGCCTTTAAATGGTCGACACCTTAAGTTAAAATAAAATCTACTTCCTTTGTTGTAATAAGCAGGTATAGAAAAATTATAGAGCAATGCATTTTCATAATGATAAAAACGGATATCATACCCATCGGTATCAAATAAAGCGAATCGAGTGGTGAAGGACCACGGGCTTCCAGCAGGTCGATACAACAAATCTTGTAAGACCACAAAGCCTTTTTGATAACCTTCAATTTCATTGAATGCAAATCCATAATCAATACGGGATCTCAATTCCAGGTCTTTAGACAGCTGATAACCAAAGTGAAGACGTGTTTGGAATAGCCTGAATGGAATTAAAAAGTTGAGTGCATTGTCATTAAAAGGAGCATTTCTTTCTTTTACTTCTTCACGTACTTCCAAGTAAGCTCTTAATCTTCGCTTTAGGTAATAAGTTAGCCTGACTCGGTATTCATGGCCTCTTGAAGGAGCATCCACCTGGAACCTTAACCAAGGGTGGCGCCAACTGTCAAAATAAGCGGTTAAAGTCCAGTTTTTTACGGGACGGAACTCCATGCCTATGTAGTATCCGGTTTCATTTCTGGCACCTGTAGTTTCTCCAAATGGATTGGCATTGAGTGCTTGATAATCTTTGGGGTAATTCCTATAGACAACAGAAAGGTCGATGTATCTATCCAAACTAATCAATGCACCATTGATGGTGGCAATGGCGCCATTATCGCTTATGGCAGTTTCACCAAACAGGTTGATATTTCTTAGTCTGTAAGAGTAGTCCAGACTCCCATTGAAAATTCGGTCACTATTGAATTGAAATTGATTATCTGGTCTTATCGTTCTTTGTAAGGGTTTGTCAAATCGATCATATAAAGCGTTGATGGCAATATGTCCCCTCTCCATGATGTATTTCACACTACTCCCTACCGTCAATTGGTCGATTACTTTTTCATCCTCAATTTCAGCGGCTGTACGGTGTAAACCATCAAAATCAAAAGAAGTAAAGCTTGCTAACTCTCTATCGTCGGCCAGGTCAGAAGTATCAGGCAAAACTATGTTTCCATCCAGTTGATTAAAAGAACCTAAGACAGTAACTTCCCATTTATCTCCTAAGCCAAAAGTAGCGGCGAGCCCTCTTTTGAAGTTTACTTCGTTTACAGAGCTATAAGGTGTTATGGTTCTTGAGTTCCTTTTTACGAGTGTGGCTACCGAACTTTTTCCATAACCAAAGCCCGAAAACAAGATAAGCCCCTGACCAAAGCTTACATTGTAATCTCCTATGGCCAATGATTTCAACCATTTTCGGTAATCTTTCAAATAGAAATGAGCAGAATAATAATCAAAGCCTTGTGGATTACTCCCTCTGAAAAATGCTTCTCCTCTATCTTTTTCGGCAGTTACCCCAAAGCTTAAGCGGTTGGAGTAAGAGTGCTTATACCTAAAATACAATTGATTGGGATCTCCTTCATAGGCTGCTGCTCGATTGAGTTCCGGAGAATCTATATAGCCTTCTTGTTCTTCCAAGATTCTGCTCCAACGAAGGTAAAATTCATTTTTCCCCTCAGAAATCATCTCACCAAGCGGTACCTGAAAATCATCTAATCCACCACCAACTTTCACAAAAGGTAGAATCCGTCTTACAGTCAATTGATCAAAACCCGGTATGGCCTGGATTTCATAGATACTGATAAAAGGACCAGCCTCTAATCTATAGTTGAAAAAATTGCTTATTTGAGCATCAGATAAGAGTTGGAGATTTCTTAAATCATTTTCAGTTACAGCATTCAAGTTAAGAGGATCTTCAAGATAAGCTTCCAATTCTTCTAAGAGCGTATTGAAGTCAAAGACACCTTCGCTATCTGTATTTTGGAGAAAATCTTCAATATTTTCAAGAACATAGTCGGGTATCCTGGTAGAGATGCTATCCCTTTGAGCAGATAACACCAAAGGGATAAATAGGAGTGAAAAGAAAAGTAATGTTCTCATATGGTTGATTTGGAGTAATTTCTTTTTGGGACTACTAAAAATGATGAAATATTATCTCTTAAAATCACTTAAAAATACAATATGTAATAATTTTTAGGTAGATAGTAAAAAAGTTTTACTCATTTGAAAATAGATGAAAAATTGGCCTTTATCTATCAAATTTGAAAATACCACTTGTTTGTTAATTGATTGTAAAATAAAGTTTGGAATGAAGAATTGTAATAAATTTACACATGTATTGAGAGTTGTTTAACATAAGTCAAGTTATTTTGAAATATTTATATTATTTCTTAGTTTCGTTGTAGAAATTAATAAACTATAAACAAAAAAGTACCTATGAAAAAAGTTGAAGCTATTGTAAGGCTCTCCCGTTTCGATTCGGTGAGAGATGCCCTTGCAAAAATTGGCGTCAATTTTTTCACTTTAAAAGAAGTCAAAGGTTTTGGCTTACAACAAGGTGAAAAATTGGTATATCGAGGCAGTGTTTATAATGCTGATTACATTGCTCGATTACAGCTAGACATACTCTGCACTACCGAACGTCTTGAAGAGATAGTAAATGCCATTATGAAAGCCGCCCGCACAGGTGAGGTAGGAGATGGAAAGATTACTATCGTAGATATTCAAGATGTCATCCGTATTAGAACTTCAGAAACTGGCGCACTTGCCATCTAAGCTGCACTGATACTGACCCAAATCCTTTAAGCACAATAATCTTTTCTATTTTCCTAAAGGAATACAACACCCAACCAATTTACCAAAATTATAGCTCCATTTTTCTTTACACTTCTGGCTGTAAAGGGATGGAAAATTATTAGGACTCAATTTTCAAACTATTAAAAACTTTTCATCAAATGAATGAAGCATTATTCACCGCGAATAATGTATGGATGCTTGTGTCTACTGTGTTGGTTTTCCTTATGCATTTAGGGTTTGCAACACTAGAAGCAGGTTTCGTACAGAAAAAGAATACCGTGAATATTCTTTTTAAAAATACAATGATCATTTCTATTGGTCTGTTGACCTATTTCATTGTTGGTTTCAATCTTATGTATCCTGGCGTGAATGAAGGTGGTTTCTTTGGTTTTGCTGGTTTTGGTTTAAGCATGCCTGAAGGAGCAGCCGGCGCAATTGATTATGCCGATGGCGGGTATACTTACTGGACAGATTTTATTTTCCAGGGTATGTTTGCTGCTACAGCTGCTACTATTGTTTCCGGGGCAGTGGCCGAAAGGATTAAGTTGAATTCTTTCTTAATTTTTGCTACTCTTTTTGTTGGGATCAGCTATCCAATCACCGGGATGTGGAAATGGGGCGCTGGTTGGTTAGAAGCCAATAATTTTTATGACTTTGCCGGTTCTACTATCGTACATGCGGTAGGTGGATTTGGTGCTTTGGCTGCTATTATGTTATTGGGACCAAGAAAAGGAAAATACACTGAAAGTGGTATCAAACCTATTCCCGGCCACAGTATGCCACTAGCTGCAATGGGGGTTTTTCTTCTATGGTTTGGTTGGTTTGGTTTCAAT
>JBCBCD010000099.1:0-6190 GCA_038530915.1 Bacteroidota bacterium | reverse complement strand
AAGACAACAGAAGCGGGGATGATACATCCGGCAATGAAACCGATAAGAATGGTTTCAATGGCGGCTCTGTTCTTTCTGGTGATCCGGTTGCGGTATCCTTAGTATTTGTAACTACTGCCTTAGCTGCTGCTGCTGGTGCTGTGGGTGCTTTTATTGTTTCCTATGCTATGTTTAAAACACATGATCTTTCAATGGTCTTGAATGGTGTTTTAGGTGGACTGGTAGGTATTACTGCCGGTGCAGACTTAATGTCTCCAATGGAAGCCATTCTTATCGGTTTCATTGCCGGATGTATCATCCCCGCTTCTGTTGTCTTTTTTGACAGAATGAAATTAGATGACCCTGTGGGTGCTACTTCTGTGCACTTGATATGTGGTATTTGGGGAACATTGGCAGTAGGATTATTTGGAGCAAAAGCAGGTCTTGAACAATTGTGGGTACAATTTTATGGTGTTGCAGCTGTAGGTGCTTTCACTTTTGTTTTTGCATTTGGATTGATGTATTTACTGAAAGTTACCATAGGAATTAGAGTAAGCGAAGAAGAAGAAGAGAGAGGTTTGGATGTTGCTGAACATGATATGCACGCTTACGAAACTACTTTTGAACAAACAGCCTATAACTTAGGTGTAAAATAAAAAAAAGGCTTTTGGGTCACGGCCAAATGAGTCCAAAAGCCAGTTGAAAAGCGGTGGATCGCTTTCCGAACGTAGGACAAAGTTAACTGGAATTTAAGTCAAAACAAACTTTTTTCCTTTTATCTGACCGGTGATCTGCCGCGACTTTAATCATCTATTTACGAGCTGAATAGCTCAAATCATCTTTCAAAAAACAATGATTATGAAAGTCGTGAATCCGGTTTTATTCGTTTTAGCACTAGGACTAGTAGGTAGTTCTGGCCAGTTGATTGCTCAAACTGCATCTGCAGGTTTAGAAGGTGGAGTACCTTTAATAACTGGAGAAGCAGAGGAAGAAGAAGAAAAATCAACTTTTGAAATTTCAGGTTTTGTTGATGCTTATTATGCATGGAGTAGTATAGATCAAGCCTTACCTACAAGCTTCACTGAGTCAGTAAATTCTTTTAACCTGGGTATGGCCAATGTAGTATTTTCCAAAGAAGGCAAGGTGGGTTTTGTAGCAGACCTTGCAGTTGGGCCAAGAGCAGAAGTCGCAAATGGTTTCAATGGAACAACCTTAGCGGCAATAAAACAATTATACGTTACTTACTCACCAAGTGATTGGTTGACCTTTACCTTTGGTAATTACAGTACACATGTAGGATATGAGGTTATTGACGCTCCGGCAAATGTCAATTACAGTACTTCGTATATGTTTTCAAATGGCCCATTTTACCACACAGGTTTGAAAGCTGATATTGCTTTATCTGATCAATTTGGTTTAATGTTAGGGGTATTTGATGATACAGACAGCAAGTTAGACTTTACACCAGGTAAGCATTTTGGTGCACAGTTGTCTTATGCAGGTGAAGCTTTGGAAGTTTACCTCAATTATATTGGTGGACAAGATCAGGCAGAGTCATTGATAGACCCAAGTATTCGTGGCCACCAATTTGATATTACTGCTACTTATCAGGCTACTGAAAAATTGGGTTTTGGTTTGAATGCCACTACTAAAACCAATGTAATTGAAGAAGCTGATAACACGACATGGTCAGGTGCAGCACTCTACACCAACTATGCAATCAACGATGGCTTTACCCTTGGTGGTAGAGCAGAATTCATTAGCGATCAAGATGGCTTAATCATGGGAGCATTGGATGGAAATGTGACCAGCTTCACACTTTCTGCCAACTTCTTTGAAGGGCCACTTACTTTCATTCCTGAATTTAGAATTGATACTTCTTCTGATGATGTGTTTTTATCGGGTGATGGAAATGCAGAATCTTCTAACGCTTTATTCATACTGGGACTAGTCTACAGCTTTGAATAAATCATTTTTTAATTGAATCCATAAAATTGTAATTATGACAAACTTCAAATTTGAATACATATGGTTAGACGGCTACAAACCTGTTGCTAACTTGAGAAGTAAGACAAAAGTATTGAACATGGATAGCTTTGATGGTAAAGCAAGCTCTTTACCGGAGTGGTCTTTTGATGGTAGTTCCACTTTACAGGCAGAGGGACATTCTTCTGATTGTTTGTTGAAGCCGGTAGCTGTTTATCCTGACTCTGGGCGTAAAAATGCTTATTTGGTGGTTACTGAGGTGTTGAACCCAGATGGTACTCCACATATCAGCAATACAAGAGCTTTGATAGAGGACGATAGTGACAATTATTGGTTTGGTTACGAGCAAGAGTATGTTATTGTTAAAGATGGTTTGCCATTAGGTTTTCCTGAGCAGGGTTACCCAGCTCCACAAGGACCTTATTATTGTTCAGTAGGGGCTGAAAATGTTACTGGAAGAGAATTAGTAGAAGAGCATTTGGATTTATGTTTGGAAGCAGGAATTGGTATTACCGGTATCAATGCAGAAGTAATGTTGGGGCAGTGGGAATACCAGTGTTTTGGAAAAGGAGCTAAAGCAGCTTCAGATTCGTTAATTGTATCCAGGTATTTATTGAATAGAACAGCAGAAAAGTATGGCGTTAACATAGAGTTGCATCCAAAACCAGTAAAAGGAGATTGGAATGGATCTGGAATGCATACCAACTTCTCCAATGCAGCCATGAGAGATGTAGGAGGCAAAGAATTGTTTGACGCCATTTGTGAATCATTCAGACCAGTGCATGAAGAACACATTTCTGTATATGGATCTGATAACGACCAGCGTTTGACAGGTCTACATGAAACGCAAAGCATTACTAAATTTAGCTATGGGGTAAGTGATAGAGGTGCTTCTATTCGTATACCGGTATCGACTGCAAAAAACTGGAAAGGATATTTGGAAGACAGAAGACCTGCATCCAATGCAGATCCATACTTAGTTTCTGCCAGAATAATTGAAACAGTTGAGACTGCTGTTTTGGAAGCTGTGGCATAAGGTATTTATTAATGTTAAAAGTTAGGGTGAAGTAGGGTGTAGTTCAAGAAATTGAGATTACACTCTACTAAGTTTGATTAATGGACAAGTATTAGCTATATTTGCGCCTTAAATTTAATGTTTAATTTACATTAGCCCTGACTAAGAGTAGCATTAGACGGCATTCCAGAAGGTATAAAACCAAATCAAGTCTTAAAAATAATAGGGGTTAGATGATAAGGTATATCATCTGACCCTTAGGTATTATATTTCTTTTTCTTTGATTTAAATGCAAGACAATGGCACAATTTAAGTTTGAGTACATTTGGTTGGATGGTTATAAACCACAACAAAACCTACGTTCCAAGACCAAAATAATAGAAATGGACTTCTTTGATGGCGACATGAGTTCTATACCTATGTGGTCATTCGATGGTAGTTCTACCATGCAAGCAGAAGGAAGTTCTTCTGATTGTTTGTTGAAGCCTGTAAATGTGTATGCTGATCATGGGCGTAAAAATGCATTTTTAGTAATATGTGAAGTATTAAATCCTGATGGAACTCCACATGAAAGTAATACAAGAGCACTTTTGGATGATGAGGCGGATTTCTGGTTTGGCTTTGAGCAAGAATATGTATTGACTATTGAAGGCTTACCACTTGGTTTCCCTAAAGATGGTTATCCACGTCCACAGGGACCTTACTACTGTGCAGTTGGTGCCAATAATGTAGCAGGAAGATCAATTGTTGAAGAGCATTTGGATTTGTGCCTGGAAGCGGGCATAATGATTACGGGTATCAATGCAGAAGTAATGTTGGGACAGTGGGAGTACCAATGCTTTGGTAAGGGATCTAAAAAAGCTTGTGACGATTTGATTTTATCAAGATACCTATTATTCAGAACAGCGGAGAAACATGGTTTAGAAATTGAATTTCACCCTAAGCCTATCAAAGGAGATTGGAATGGATCCGGTATGCACGCTAACTTCTCTAACTCTGTAATGAGAGATGTAGGAGGAAAAGTATTGATGGAGAAAATCTTAGATGCTTTTGGTGAAACACATGAAGAACACATTTCAGTATATGGTGCGCATAATGAAGAGCGTTTAACCGGTTTACATGAAACTCAAAGCATTACTAAATTTAGCTATGGAGTAAGTGATAGAGGAGCTTCTATTCGTGTTCCAATTTCTACTGTTCAAAGTGGATGGAAAGGATATTTGGAAGATAGAAGACCTGCATCTAATGCAGATCCTTATCAGGTAGCACAGATTATTATTAATTCAGTGAAAAAAGGAATGGTAGGCTAGTCTATTCCAAACCATTTTTCATTTTTCTATAAATAGGGATGCTTTTTTTAAAGTATCCTTATTTTTTTGTACGTATTCTAACAATTTATTAATATACTTTTTAACAATTTAACGCTCTCCTTCCGTTGATTAACGTATTCATAGTTGTCGCAAGGGCTGTATAAGCCTAATTTGGTCATAAAAAAGACATTCTACACTACACCATTAAAAACACCCACTATGAAAGCAAAAATCATATTGAAAAACTTTTTACTGTTTGCCATAATGTCAATTATGACATTGGCCTGTAGTTCTCCTCAAAAAATGTTAGAAACTGGCAATTATGACCAAGCCATTTCTTTGGCTAGAAAAAAACTAGTTGGTAAGAACAAAAAGAAAGCACAATATGTAGCAGCATTAGAAGATGCTTTCGAAAAAGCTACTCGAAGAGACATGCAACGTGCAGAACAATTAAAAGCTAATCCTTCCGCTGGTAATTGGGAACGTGTTTTTGCAGTCTACAGAAGTATTGAAAAACGTCAACAAAAGTTAGAACCTTTATTGCCATTGGTAGATGAATATGGTGTTAAAGCTAACTTCCGCTTCGTCAATGTGAATCCATTGTTGATAGAAGCCAGAGCAAATGCCGCTTCAGCAATTTACGAAGAAGGTCAAAAACTAATGTCTGATGCCAGAGCAGGAGATCGCATAGCTGCCAGAGAAGCTTTTGATAGATTTGAAGATACTAAGAGGTATTATCCTGAATATAAGGATGTGCGTTACCTCATGGACGAAGCCAGTGATTTGGGTATTTCTCATGTGTTAATCACCTTGGATAATCGTTCTGCCAGAACCTTACCAGAAGGCTTTGCTTATCAATTGATGGATTTGGATATCAGAGATATGAATAAGCGTTGGAAAAAATACTACACCCGCAAATACGATGATGTACCTTTTGATTATGAAGTAAAGGTGCATGTATTCGATATTGCCTTAACACCTCCTTTGGTTAAAGAAGAACAGTATCAGGAAGAAAGAGAAATTGAGGATGGATTTGAATATGTTCTCGATGAAAGAGGTAATGTGAAAAAAGATACAGCGGGTAACGACATAAAAATTCCTAAATACAAAATAGTAAAAGCACTCATCAACGAAACCTTCCAAACAAAAAATGCCCAGTTAGCCGGAGAGATAGAGTTTATTGATATGCAAAACAGCAGAGTGCTGGACAGAGAAAAAATAGCTGGAGAAGCTATTTTTAACAATAGTTTCCTCAGCGTATTAGGCGATGAAAGGGCATTATCTAATGAAACAAAAAAGCGATTGAATTTTGCTTTTATACCTTTTCCAAGTGACGGAGATCTGCTTTTTCAAATCATCGAACAGATAAAACCAACTCTGGAAAGAAAGTTGAGATCGAATAGAGTGATTTTGTAAGCTTATTAGTTTATGGGATGATAAGGTTATGAGTGAAAGATTCTTTTCCTTATCATCCCATAAACTAATAAACTCAATACGATTTGCTAACATACCTGTGCACGCCCACATACTCATCATCCTCAGCTCCATCACCATCCCAATCAAGCAATGCATTAAACCTGGCGAGTCCTTTATCCATTTCTACCTGATAAGTGTAAGTAGCATTGGGCTCAATTAGCATTAAGGTATCTCCAAATACATTCCAGATTCCTTTAGCTTCATTTATTAAGGAATCATACTGATTGTAAAAGGTTTGTACATACTTATTATCAGGTTGGTATTTGGTAATAACAGGTTTTATGGAGAACCGGTCTATCCAATATTCTTCACTTACCTCAAAGATGGAATCTAGTTCGGTACCTTCAAAGCTATTCATAGCTACCCTGATGGAAACGGCTTGCCAGGTTCCAACAATAGATTCAGCGACATCTTTAGAATTGTC
>JBCBCD010000098.1:0-12345 GCA_038530915.1 Bacteroidota bacterium | reverse complement strand
TTAATGAAAAACGTACCTTTTGTCATCTCCTTCTTCTTTCTTGTGTTATTTGCTACTAACAGTCATGCTAATGTAGATGTGACATTGCCTACCAGTCCTGTAGTTCAATCCAACAGTCAAAGTACCAATGTATTTGTTCATATTTCTGCCGTGAAGAAAACCGCTAATGGGCTAACAGCTCAAATTGATGGGTTTTCTGTTCCACGTGGTAATGGAGGGAAAAATACACTTAGAGCTAGTTTAGAAGTGAAGGGAAACCGTTTGTTGATAACTTTACATCCTAAAAGTCCAAAAGTAGCACAATTAACCATGCCAGCTGGCTATCGTTTACCAAAAGCCATTACAGATAAATTAGGTGCAAACTCAGTCGTAATGAGTGGTGGAAGTACAATGGTCAAACAACAATCAAAAAATATGTTGTGGTTTGAAATTCAATAGGATTTAATAAAACATGAGTCGTCCCAAATTTTCGGCTTCATCGAAAATTCTAGATGACTCATGTTTTAAAGTGTACTTTACACACATAGTAATTTGATTATCAATTTTTTAGTTACTTTCTTCCTTTTTGCCTTGACGCAAAAACGAAGCCAAAAAAGTCAAGGCTGTATTTCTTTTGCCTAAAAATGGGCTTTGCACCACGCTCGCATTTAGAGCCGCTCCTTTGTCGCTCGCTAAATGCTCTTTGGGCTCTCCCCCAATCCCATTTTTTTAACGGCAAAACAAATAATGCCAGCCTATTTATTATTGACAATCAACTAGTTATTGTTTTGGGGCTGCTCTTCATCTTCTTGAAAATTCGGGATAATCCATGCTTAACTTTATCTTACTCTGCTGATCACTCCATTCTGTTCCAGCACAATAAACGCACTCTTGAAGCCCGCATTCTTAACTCTAGGAAGCGCCAATTGAGCATCAGAAAGAGAATTAAATCCAGCCAATAATTTCAATGTCAATCCTCTTGTGTTTAATCTATCCTGAACTACGCCATACTGAGACACTTTAGAAGAGTCAAAACTATTCGGATTGCGGAATGCCCCCATTTGAATTTTGTAACCATTGGCATAAAAGTCACCTGCCGGATTGGTAGGTCCGGGATTGGTTCCTGGATTTACCGGATTAGTAGGGTTACTTACTCCTGGGTTGATAGGATTTGGATTGACCGGATTATTGGGTTGAGTAGTTCCGCTGCCTCTTCCTTCGGCTTCATCTTTTACAATAAATGCTGTTTTATAGCCTTTTCTTTTTACTGAAGCCAATGCTGTACTGGCTTCATTTCTGGTCGGGAAAACACCTACTCGGATTTTGTATGCTCCATTTTCTAGTTTGCTGTATACATTACCTATAGAAGTCAAACTAGCATACTGATCCACTTTATCTTGCTTTAACGCAGCTACCTGTACAGCAAATCCGGATACTGTTGGGCCTGAAGTCGGATCTGTAATTGGAGGATTGATTCCACCCCCACCAGTTCCACCATCACCAGGATTATTGCCTGCAATCAATGTAACTTCGCCTAGTAAATTAGGATTGTACATGCCAAAGGTGCTGATGGGTTTACTAATCTGCTGGTAAAAGGCACTGGCATAAGTAATGAAGTAGGTTTTATCACGTTGAAGTGCTAAGGTATAATTACCCTGTGGATCAGTAGCAGCTTGCAAACTCTGTCCGGTAGCCTGATCTAATGCAGTAATAAATACGTTTTGTAAAGGCTGACGCGTTTGATAATCGACTACTTTTCCCTGATAATTGGTCTGCGAACCAGGCAAATCTCCTATAATTGAATTCGGATTTAAATAGACTTCCAATTCCGGCTGAGCAGCCAGTAAATTTCTAGATATTCGGACCACTTGTTGAGAAAATCCATCTTTGCTGATCATAACCTCACAATCGATATTACTGTTATCCATCGAAAACTTATAGATCCCCAATTCATCAGCAAAATAGGTACTTAATCCACAACTTGAGAAATCAAGAATGGCATTAGGAACGGAACTCCCATCATTGGCATTCTTAATTCTTATAATAGCCAAAGATGAAGTCGTTGTATTTTTAGTAATTCTGTATATATCTTCGTTTCCTTTTCCGCCAGGTCTGTTGGATGTTAAATAACCGCGCTCCTGAAAGGAATCATAGATGAATCCATAATCATCATATCCCGAATTGATTGGAACACCTAAATGGAAAACTTTACTCCATCTTGCTCCTTCTTGCTCCGCTCTAAACACGTCAAATCCACCCAACCCGGCATGGTAATCAGATGCTAAAAACAATTGCTGACCATCAAAGAAAGGAGAGATCTCGTTACCAGGAGTGTTTACTACTGCTCCCAGATTGACAGGACTACTCCAGGAAGTCCCCATTTTATAACTTACATATAAATCAAAACCACCATATCCTCCAGGTCTGTCAGAAGCAAAAAACATAGCACTCCCATCAGGTGAAAAAGAAGGATAACCGGAAGAAACATTAGTTCCGTTGTGTGTAAAAGGAGTTTCATTTACCCATTCTCCCGTAGAAGAAATTTCAGCTATGTAAATAGACAATTCTAATCCGGCTGAAGGAACTTGTCTGGTACCATCTGTGAAATTATTCTTTGTATATGCCACAAACAATCCATCAGGAGAAAAGGCAACCGGGCCCTGGTTGTAAAACTCGCCAATTCCGCTTTGCAAAAACTGCTGATCCCGCAAAGCACCATCAGGACTAAGTTGACAAACGTATAATTGATTTTCATTAACCCCTGTCCAGTTGACATTAGCTCTTTGTAAATCCAGGCTTGAGGATGCATATACCATTTGTGTTTTTCCAAAATATGCTGGCCCAAAATCCGATGAAGAGGAATTAATTTCTTCATTCAAAGCAAAAAATCCCGTATTGGCATTCAATTGCATTTTGGCAAAATCACAGGTTTGAGCATAATGAGTACCCATGGTAGGATCATCTTTTTGGTACTCCTGATACCATTGCTTGGCTTCATCATAACGCCCAAGTGCCTTTAGGACATGAGCATATTCCAAGATGTGTTTTCTGTCGTAGCGTCTCTGACTCAGCATTTGAGCATAATACCTCGCTGCTTCATTCATTTGATTCAGGTGTCTGTAACAATCGGCTAACTTACCCAAGGCTTCAGAGCTATTTCTGTCTTTTGCAAGAGCTTGCTGGTAAGAATTGACTGCTAAATTGAATACTTTCAGATCGTATTCTTTGTTGGCTTTTCTGAGGAGAGCTTTAAAACTCTGTGCAGATACTGAAGTAGCCACTAACATCATTAGAAGAGTAAATAGTGATGCGCGCTTCAAAATCGTCATTTGTTTATTTTGTGTGATAGAATGGAAAATGCAGAAATATAGTCTAACTTAAAGATAAATGCAATAGAAGATATGAGCAAATTAAATATTATAATGAATTTCTCGCAATGTTAATATGTTGATAAGGAGGGAATAAATGCAAAAAGGCTGCTGCCCGACGGGCAGCAGCCTTTTTATAAAGACCTATGTTTATTACTGTTGAACCTGGATAGTTGGCGTTGTAGAAGTAGCCGCTCCATCTGCAGGAATTACATTACCTTCAATATAGATGAAAGTTTGTGGTGGATTAGTATTAGCAGTGATCGTCACTTTTTGAGACTTTCTACCACGCTTACCTCTTGTATTAAACTCAACAACCATAGAACCTTCTTCACCTGGGGCGATAGGATCTGTAGTATACTTAGGTACAGTACAACCACAGCTACCTTTTGCACGGCTGATGATTAATGGTTCGCTACCAGTGTTTTTGAAAGTATAAAGGTGAGAAACTACCTCGCCTTCATTAACCTCACCAAAATCAAAACGCTCTTCTTCGAAAGCTACAGTCGTTGTAGGACCTTCTGGAATTGAAGAATTATTTACAGCTTCATTAGTAACTGGCTGTACTGTGTTTGGAGATTGTGGTGCTTCACTAGTAATGTCATTCAAAGCTGATTCACGTACTTGCTTATCGCCAGTCTGGCAAGCAGTCAAAGCTGCAACAAGTACTAATGAAAAAAGACCGAATTTAATTTGCTTCAACATGTCTATCTTTACTTATTGGTTAATTAATAGATTTTTCTATGCAGCACAAATGTAATGATTAAGCGTCTGATACTTATTATACACAGATTGAATTATTGTTAATAAGTAGTTAATCAGTTGGGTTTTGGTTCTTAGTTTTTGTCCATTACTTACTTAAACTAATAAACTGCTCAAACTCATTTACGTTCATTGTATTCAAACAAGTTTCTGCTGTCAATCCTCCTTTTTGGGCTGATAGTACCCCATACTTGATATCTTGTATACCACCATTACTGTGCGCATCCGGATTTATAGCAATCTTGACGCCCTTTTCGATGGCATAAGGAATCCAACTCCAATCTAAGTCAAGTCGGTATGGATTGGCATTTAATTCTATGACAACGCCATTTGCTGCACAGGCATCGATGATCAATTTATGATCGATAGGATATCCTTCTCTCGATAGCAACAATCGCCCTGTAGGATGTCCCAAAATGGTAGTGAATGGATTTTCTATGGCTTTAATCAATCTATTATTGGCCTTTTCTTGATCCATCCTTAAATTACTATGTACAGATGCGATGATGAAGTCAAACTGACTAAGTAGCTCTTCCTCATAATCTAAGCTCCCATCATTAAGAATATCAGATTCTATTCCCTTAAAAATCTTAAAAGGAGCTAGTTTTTGATTCAACAGATCAATCTCCTGAAACTGCTGCAGTACTCTTTCTTCTTTAAGGCCATTAGCATAAAAAGCTGATTTAGAATGATCTGTCATTCCCAAATAAGCATACCCTAATCGTTGACTCTCCAGTGCCATTTCCTCTATCGAATTGATCCCATCACTGTAGGTAGAGTGAGCGTGAAGCACCCCTTTAATCTCATTTCCCTGAATCAGCACAGGCAATTCATTTTTGATAGCTAGCTCCAATGCCCATTCATCTTCTCTTAATGGTTTGGGGATGTAGGGTAAATCAACCTGATCAAAAACTTGTTTTTCTTCTGCTAAAGAACGAAAATCCTCAGCGGGAAACTGCTTTAAAAATGCAGTCATAAAATCATTAGAAGCTGTATAACGAAACTCTTTAGAACCAAAAGCCGAAGCCGTACAAGTATAAACAGTAAGTGGCGTATCATTAGAAGTTTTGAATTGTAAAGCATCTGCTTCTTCACCCAATTTTTCCAATCCTTCTTTAAGTAGAAAAGTATCAATAATAGTTTTTTCAGTGGCTACCAGGATCTCAATTTTATCTACGATATTGGACTGCCTGGCGATAGCTCCAACAAGAATTATTTTAGAAAGAGCTAACCCTTGCCTGATGTGATCAAGTAAATCATTAGCCTCGCCTAAAAGGCTTGCTAAATGATATTGATCCTTTGATTTTTGATAATATTCTAATTTATTTTTTAAATCTTCCTGTGTTTTTTGACCAAAGCCTTTTAATTCAATCAATCTGTTTTCATTCACTGCATAAAGTAATTCACCTATCGTTTCTGCTCCTAAATCTTTCCAGATTACTCTAATTTTTTTGGGGCCAAAACCCTTGATGTTTAACATTTCCTGCACCCCTTCTGGTGTTTGTGACTTGTACCGTTCTAGGGTTTCCATTTTGCCAGTATCCAACAATTCCTGTATTTTAGCAGTGATTGCTTTACCAACACCTTTGATACTTGCTCTATCTTCAGCACTCATATCTGAGAGTGGCGTAGCCAACTTTCTAAGATTTAGATAAGCATTTTGGTAAGAACGGATCTTGAATTGATTTTCACCATGCAGTTCCATAATATTACCAAGGAACTGAAAGGTTTTAGCGATATCTTTATTTGTCAAAATAGCTTAAATTTCGATTTTAGTTGATCAGATTAAAGGGAGTTGATGTAATTGATGATTGTTCTAACCTGAGCTTCCACAAATCTTTCTATTACATCATCATCAAACAACAATAAAGCATCTCTATAGTTATCAAAAAATAAATGTTCAATTAAAATAGCTGGCATCACTGTTTTGCGCAACATGTAAAAGTTTTCTTCTTTATCATGATCTCCATCGGACATGTCCGAACGCATTGTGATGGTTCCATTTTTACCTAAAAGATCATTAACATGGTTCCAATGAAACTCTGCGATTGCATCGGCACCAGTTCTTCCAGGTGAAGTATACACTTCATACCCTCTCCCTCTATGGCTGGGAGAAGCATTGGCATGATTGGATATAATGATTCCTCTTTTATAATTGCGATGGTACCAATTGGCTTTATCTGCTCGATATGCCAAGTCTAGATCCAGGTATTCATGACTAACAATGATGTGATTTATTTTTAGGTTGGAAAGTCTTTCAGCCACTTTACTGGTAATGGTACGGTTCCAAACGCCTTCATAAAAGAAACCATTTCCATGGAAGACGCCCTGCTTGTGTTGAAACTGTTTACCTGCTCCGGTCGTGTATCTGCCTAAAGGACTTAGACCGCCATGTCCTGCATCCAGGTAAACACAAAAATTTTCATTCATGGTGATTATTTTTGGGCTTTTAGTTATATAATGTATTCTCTAATTGGAGATTCAATAAATCATTAATAACTGAGAGAAGAAATAATATTTGTAAATGTAATCGCTAATTTAACAATTACACCTAACATAGGAGAATTAATTTCCCACACTGTCAGTGAAAATTGAACTAAAACGAAGAACTAAGGGCAAAAATTGGCGTTTTGATGACTTTATAACAGCTAACAAGCAATTGAATACTTATAGATTCTTATTTTTACACCAATTTTTTAAAGAAACTTAACTCGAAACTTGCTATGAAAAAAATGTTATGGTTTGTGATTATCGCAATTCTGGGGTTGACTGCATGTGGTGATAATCAAACACAATTTGAAGAAGATCTTGATAAGATTGATGAATATATCAACACTAATAACCTTTCTGATGTTATTCAACACCCTTCTGGTATTTTTTATCAAATAACTCAACAAGGAAATGGAAGTGGAAACTTTCCAAGATTCAATTCAAATGTAGTAGTTAGATACAAAGGGTATTTATTGGATGGTACTGTTTTTGACCAAACAGAGGGTTCTTCTACCGCTAATTTCAACCTTGCCGGAACAGTACAAGGTTTTCAAATTGGAGTAACACTTCTAGAAAAAGGGGGTAAAGGAACGTTTATTATTCCTTCCCAATTGGGCTATGGCTTTAGGGGTTCGCCACCTGCTATACCTGCTAATTCAGTCTTGGTATTTGAAATAGAATTGGTAGATTTCATTTAACAGATTATAAGTTTATAAGTGTATGAGATTAGGAGTTACTTTTAACCTCATACACTTATAAACTCATCCACTCAATTACGCTTGCGCTTTTGGCGTATTAAAATTCATAGGTGGAAAAGCAGGGCCATCTGCTCCTCCAACTGGTCCAAACTGAGCTTCGTATTTTGCAATATTATCCTTTAAAGCCTTCAACAAACGTTTGGCATGTTGAGGTGTAAGAATGACTCTTGACTTTACCTTCGCTTTACTTACATTTGGTACCATACGAATAAAATCTACTACAAACTCAGATTGTGAATGTGAGATCATAGCCAGGTTGGCATAAGTACCTTCAGCAACTTCTTCCGGTAATTCTATATTAAGCTGATTTCCTTTTTTCTTTTCGTCCATTACTTTCTTTATTTTTTTGTGGTCTTCTTTTTTGTCGTTGTCTTTTTCTTAGCAGCAGTTTTCTTTTTGGCAGATTTAAATGCGTCAGGAATTTCTGCTTCTATCAATTTCTTGATGTAGTCCAAATCAAACTCAGCCGCTTCTTCAGAAGTATGTCTTTTGCCATCTTCTTTTTTGGGTATTTTAACTGATTTCTTTTTAAATCTTATAAAAGGTCCCCATCTACCATTTTCCAGACTGATTTTTTCATCCGGCCATTGTTTAATGTATCTGTTGGCTTCTTTTTCTTCTTTTTTCTGTATCAACTCATGCATCTCCTCCAGCGTAATACGCTCCAGGTCATATTTTTTAGGAACATTTACAAACATTCCATTCCATTTTAAGTAAGGTCCAAATCTACCTTTGCCCTTGGTAATAGATTGTCCCTTGTAAGTACCAATAGGAGCATCTTCCTTCAACTTTATATCAATCAACTCCTGCGCACGTTCTTGAGTTAGCGTAATGGGATCTTCTCCACGTGGAATTGAAACAAATTTTTCACCAAACCTAACATAAGGGCCAAACCTTCCTTGGCCAATGACTACCTCTTCTCCTTTATAGTCTTTTAAAGTTCTAGGCAATTGGAATAACTTCATTGCCTCCTCGAACTCGATTACATCTACAGATTGTCCGGGTTGGAGGTTAGCATATCTTGGCTTTTCATCTTCGTTCAATTCTTCGGGTGTACCGATTTGAACTACCGGTCCTAACCTAGTCATCCTTGTCAATACAGTACGACCAGTTTCAGGATCAGTTCCTAATATACGTTCACGAGTAGGACGCTCAGCATTTTCTAGCGTATGTTCAACATTTTTATGGAAAGGAAAATAAAAGTCGCTGATCATTCTCTGCCAATCTTTTCCACCCGCTGCTATGCCATCAAACTTTTTCTCAATCTCTGCAGTAAAACTGTAGTTCATAATATCATCAAAATGCTGACTCAAGAAATCACTCACCTGAATACCGGTATCGGTTGGAAAAAGTCTGTTTTTTACTACTCCGGTCATCTCGGTCTTTTCCTGATCGGTAATCGTTCCATTTGATAAGGTCAATACTTTGAAAGCTCTGGGTTGCCCTTCTCTGGAAGTTTTGACTACATATCCCCTACTCTCTTCCATGATTCTACTGATCGTCGGAGCATAAGTAGAAGGTCTGCCTATGCCTAACTCTTCCAGCTTCTTAACCAGGCCTGCTTCTGTAAAGCGAGCAGGAGGTCGAGTAAAGCTTTGGGTAGCATTCATGTTTTTAAGGTTAAGGACCTGACCTACCTTTAGAGGAGGTAGTATGCCACTTTGCTCTTCATCATCATCGTCATCTTTTGATTCCAGGTATACTTTAAGAAATCCATCAAACTTAAGTACTTCTCCCACTGCATTAAGTGTTGCAGAGGGAATGGTTGAAATACCAATGCGAGCTGTGGTTTTTTCCAAAATGGCATCCGCCATTTGAGAAGCGATTGTTCTTTTCCAGATCAACTCATAAAGCCTTTGTTGATCTCTATCAGAAGTTGGGTTTTGCACCTTTATATAAGTAGGCCTTATGGCTTCGTGTGCTTCTTGAGCGTTAGAAGACTTACTTTTGTATTGTCTGGTTTGAACATAATCTGTTCCAAACAACTGTTCTATCTCCTGTGCTATGGTTGACAATGCCAATTTACTTAGGTTGGTAGAATCCGTACGCATATAAGTAATATGACCTGATTCGTACAAACGCTGAGCAACGGTCATCGTACGTTTTACAGAAAAGCCCAACTTTCTGCTGGCCTCTTGCTGTAAAGTAGAAGTGGTGAATGGTGCAGTAGGTTTTCTTTTGATCGGCCTTACATCAATTTTATTGATGGTAAAAACGCCTTCTTTTGCTTTTTCAAGAAAATCTCTTGCTTCCTTTTCGGTTTCAAAACGAGTAGGAAGTTCTGCTTTTAACACTACATTTCTACCTTTATCATTTTTTACATTGAAAAAAGCAGATATTCTGTAGAAGGAAGCCATCTCAAAGTTTCGTATATCTCTTTCTCTCTCCACAATTAACTTCACAGCTACAGATTGTACCCTTCCGGCTGATAGCCTGCCACGTACTTTTTTCCATAAAATTTCTGACAACTCAAAACCCACAAGGCGATCTAAGATACGTCTTGCTTGTTGGGCATTTACCAAATCCTGATCTACTTTTCGAGGATTTTTTATGGCACTTTGAATCGCAGGTTTTGTTATTTCACGGAATACAATACGCTTGGTAACATTTTCATCTAAATCCAACACCTTACAAAGGTGCCAGGAAATCGCTTCCCCTTCGCGATCTTCATCCGTTGCTAACCAAACTTCATCTACCTTTTTCACCCAATTTCTTAAATCTGCTACTACTTTCTCTTTATCAGGTGAAACGATGTAACGAGGTAAGAAATCGTTTTCTATATCTATGGCATTACCACCTTTATCAAGGTCACGTATATGTCCATAGCTAGATTTTACTTTAAAATCTTTACCTAAATACTTCTCAATAGTTTTTGCTTTCGCAGGGGACTCTACAATTAATAAGTTCTTCGACATATGTAATTTGAGGTCTTTTCAATGGGTAATACAGCCGCAAATTTGAAATAAGTAATCAAAAAATCAATACTCTAATCAAAATGACTGCATTAAATAACTGTTTGTAATAAGAATACTGTATTATCAATTAATTTGATTCAAATAAAATGGAAAAAAATTAAAAGTAATAATTTTTACCATATCGACAAGAGTTCAAATTAATCAACCATTACTACAATGCCAAACCCTGAAAGGTTCAGTTTGTGTTTTTTCTTTAAGCAAATTCCTTCTAAAACAATAAGGAAACTTCCTGTTTATTTTTTCCTAAATTACCTAAAGTCAACACAAAAGCAACAGCAACTAATACGCTATATATCAAACAAATACACTTTTCAACACATCTACGTCTTTTATTGTCCAGTCCATAAAACTGATGTATATAAAAGAATTGCCTAAAGCTTTATTTATATTTAATATTGGTTTACCTACAGCAGTTCTAAGATCAATATTTACAGGATGAATAAATTAGTACAGACAGATTGGTCAAGCAAATGGGCAGAATACTTTCCAAAAAAGATTGCCATCAGAGAACATGAAAGTGGTGCAACTATAACTTATGATGAATTAAATACCCTGGGAAATAGACTCGCCATTTATCTACATAAAGAACACAATATTACCAAAGGAGATAGAATTGCCATACTCGCTGATTTCTGTATTCCTCATGTGGCTCTGTTTACAGCTGCACAGAAAACAGGTATAATATTAGTTCCTTTGAATTATCGATTGACTCCTGCTGAGATTAAATACCTTCTTGATAAAACCCAACCTAAACTGGTCATAGAAAATAAAAAATACCAGGAAAAACTAGCCCAAACTGATTTCTGTCAAGAACGTCAGGTACCTGCCTGGTCTACTGAAGCCCTTCATGAATTTGCTGCTTCAACACAATATTTAGAAGAAAGTAAGTCGTTTTCAGCAGCCACCATTTATGAAGATGATCCAGTATTTATTCTTTTCACTTCAGGTACTACTGGTTTTCCCAAAGGAGCTTTATACACACACAAGATGCTGCTCTGGAATAGCATCAATACGGCAATGAGCCTGATAATCAATTCAAGCAGTAAAACGATCAACTGTATGCCACCTTTTCACACCGGAGGGTGGAATGTTTTGCTTACTCCCTTTCTTCACCATGGCGGCTATTCCTGTTTGATGAGGAAGTTTGATGCCGGAGTTATCATTGATTTATTGGAAAAAGAAAAAGCCACCTTGTTTATGGGGGTTCCAACCATGCTAAAAATGATGGCTGAGCATGAAAAATTTGAAGTTGCTGACTTTAGCAGCCTGCTTTACATCATCGTTGGAGGAGAGTCTATGCCTATTCCCCTCATCGAGAAATGGGCAACAAAAGGAGTAGCTATTAGACAGGGATATGGAATGACAGAGGTGGGCCCTAATCTTACTTCTTTGCATCAAGATGATGCCATACGGAAAAAGGGCTCCATTGGTAAACCTAATTTTTATGTACACACTCAAATAATTGATGAATATGGTGAAGAGGTTGCTAATAATGTTGCCGGAGAGTTGCTATTCAAAGGGCCAATGGTTACCCCAGGGTACTGGCAAAATGAAGAAGCTACCCAAAAAGCATTCTACAAGGGTTGGTTTCGCACAGGAGATAGAGTTCTCCGAGATGAAGAAGGCTACCTGTATATAGTTGACAGAATAAAAAATATGTTTATATCGGGAGGAGAAAACGTTTACCCCGCCGAAGTCGAAAGAATCTTACTAACTCATCCTAATATTTCCGAAGCAATCGTAATAGGTGTGCCAGATGAAAAATGGGGTGAAAGCGGTAAAGCCTTTTTAGTTTCCACTCAACCTATTGACAAGGACGAGGTTATAGTCTTTGCAAAAAAATACCTTGCCAAATTTAAAGTACCTAAGCACATCCAATTCATGGAACAACTTCCCAAAAATGATACCGGAAAAATCAATAGAAAGGCCTTGAAAGAAATGTAATACTTTTCACTTGATAAGTAAGTGATTGGACAAAAATAAATAGTGTTTTTGATCGATCAGATTTTTGGA
>JBCBCD010000097.1:0-12442 GCA_038530915.1 Bacteroidota bacterium | reverse complement strand
CCAAATGATTTCTCTTAATTGTCTTTGATCGGTAACATTGATTTCAGGAAGGATAAAAACAGGTCTGTTGCCACGTGCTCTGTTTCTAACCATATTGAGGTAGGTAAGTGCCCCTTGCGCATTACCATTTTCATTCATAGCTTCTGCAGCCATCAAGAGGACATCAGCATAACGAAGTCTTCTGATATTGCCTGGACCATTAGGATTAGAACCGGGATGATCAGGTACAAAAGCTTTTTGGTTGTAACGCTCGTTGATGATGTTGGGATTGTCCTGAACGATATCGGACCCATCGGGTAAAACTTCTCCTGGATAAAGCACTGTTGCATCTAGCCTTGGATCACCTGGTTCGAATGCCTGGATCAGGTCATCAGATGGGCGATTGAATCCCCAGCCTAAGTTAGGTGTCCCACGCACGCCTTGTACTTCATTGTATTGACTACCTGTAACGGACGGTTCAAATGCTGCTGTCTGGACTTCGAATATACTTTCTGAGCTATTTTCACCCGCACGAGTAAATATTTGGGTGTAGTTGGTAAGCAAGTCATACTCACCAGAATTGATTACTTCCATTGCCATTTGTTCGGCCATTTGGAAGTCACCTAGTGTTAGGTACATTTTTGCTAAAAAGCCATGTGCGGCACCTTTCGTAGCTCTTCCTGTCTCTACCGCAGGGTATTGAGATTTTAAAGGAAGTGCTGCGGCAGCTTCTGTCAAATCTTTTTCGATCTGATCATAAACCGCACTGGCTGGATCTCTCGGTAGTTGGAAATCACTAGTTCCCAAGGGTTCCAAGATTAATGGAATGTCTCCAAACCAACGTACCAAACTGAAATAATAATACGCCCTCAAAAATTTACATTCTCCAATTAATCGTTCTTTTAAAGCAGCATCCATATCGATATTTGGAATGTTGGCTAAGGCTACATTGGCACGATAGACGCCGCGGTAATAGCCACTCCAAACACCAGCTGGTGCTGTGTTAGCTGCATCAAAAACGAAATTGTCAATTTCTCTTAGAAATGAAGCATCGTTTGGGGTACTTCCTTTGTCTGAATCGTCGGAAATGATATCTGTCATTCCGATAAAACTAAATACGTGCACCTGCCAATCTCTCATATGTTCATAAACCGCATTGGTGGCCCAAATAGCATGCTCTTCTGTCTGAAAAAAGTTGTCGGCTGCTAATCTTCCTGGGGAAGTTTTCTCCAGGAACTCTTCACCACAGCCCATGATCAAAAAGACGATAAAAGATAATTGAATGATTATTTTATGATTCCATTTCATGATTGAAACTTATTTTATCTGTTTGTCAATTAAAAGGACACGTTAAAACCTGCTGTGTACGCTCTGTTAATTGGGAAAATCCCACTGTCTATACCTGTTGCAAAAGGATTGCCACCACCAATTTCGGGTTGAAATCCGGTATAATCTGTCCAGGTGACCAAGTTGGTACCACCTACGTAGACTCTGAAGTTGCGCAAACCTGTTTTTTGAAGTATAGAATTAGGTAAAGTATATCCTATTGTCAGGTTTCTAAGGCGTAAGAATGAACCATCTTCAATAAAGCGATTAGATGGAATATAATTGTGACCACTATTGGTTACTCTTGGTTCAAAATTACTAGTCCCTTCTCCCGTCCAGCGATCGAGGAAACGAGTTTCGAAGTTGTACAATCCAAAGCGAGCAGCCACTTTTGAATTGAATACTTCATTGCCACTCTGGCCATTAAATTCGACAGTAAAGTCAAAACCCTTATATTCTGCTGATAGATTAATGCCATAGATTAGATCAGGAATTGGATTACCAAGGAAAGTACGATCAGCATCAGTGATTTGTCCATCTGGCTGTCCAGTTAAGTTACCATTCTCATCTAAGCCATTGATGTCTGCAAAACGCAAATCTCCAGGACCACTTTCTGTACCTCTTGTGGGCAAGGAGCCTAATTCTTCTTCATTTTGGAAAACCCCTTCAACTTGCCAACCCCAGAAGGAACCAATAGGTTGTCCTACTACCGTACGAGTACCTAGCCACCCACCGAAGCCAAGACCACCACCAAAGATTTCTTCTCTACCACCTCCGAGACTTAATACCTCATTATTAACAGTAGAACCTACTATATTGATAGCATAAGTGAAGTCTCCTTTTGTTTCTCTCCAGCCCAAATTCAGATCAATACCCTGATTGCGCATCTTAGCTGCATTGACAATAGGATTGTTTTCTGAGCCAATAAAATCAGGAATAGGGATTTCAGCCAGGATCTGGTCTGTTGTTCTGATGTAGTAATCTACTTCTGCCGTCAATTTATTATCGAATAATCCAATCTCAAAACCGATGTTAGCCTGTGAAGTTTCTTCCCACTGTAGGTCAGGATTAGCAAGGTTCAAAACGGCAGCACCGTTTTGAACTTCACCTATAGATTCATTCAAACCAAAGATTACATTCAAATTACTGGTAACCAATGGTGAGTAGCGGAAGGTTCCGATTTTTTCATTACCAACTACACCCCAGCTACCTCTAATTTTTAACCTACTGATTAATTCCTGATCCTGAAGGAAAGGTTCATTTGTTACATTCCAGCCTAAAGCTGCTGATGGGAAAAAGCCATAGCGATTGTTCTCACCAAACTTAGAAGAACCATCAGCTCTGAATGATAAAGTCAATAAGTATTTGTCAAAAGCAGTATAGTTAACTCTGAATAGATAGGAAGCTAAACTCCAAAGATCAGCGAAGTTATTGGCGGTAGCAGTGGTTTCATCACCTGCATTCAAGAAGAAAAATTCTTCATCTTCTCCGATGAAATTCAAGCGACTACCACTGAGTTGTTCAAAGTCAAATTCTTGAGCGGTGATACCTACTAATGCATTGATGCGGTGATTGGCCCATGCTTTGTCATACGTCAATGTGTTTTCCCAAAGCCAGTTGCGGGTTCTGCTTTCAACTACTGTCAAACGAGAATCTTCGTTTTGCTGGATAGCAGATACTTCAAATACAGGGACAAAGTTTTTGCCTTGACTTTGTGAAATATCACCTCCAAAGCTAGATCTGAATTTGAAATTTTTAAGGAAACCAATGTCTAAGTAGATGTTACCGACTGCACGGTAGGAGAAATCAGTATTGTTGTTGTAAAAGAAAGAGGCTTCAGCATTTCCTGTCGAAGAAGTTTCAGCTGTTGAAGGCGAGAAGGTCACTCCATCATCTTCAAAAATAGGTGATATAGGAGCCGAACGCAAAGCTGTATTGAGTACGCCTGGCCCGTTGGTACGATTGGTATGTACTAAAGAAATATTATGTCCAATGCTAACAGTTGGTTTCAATTTGTATTCACTGTTCAAGCGAACAGTTACCCGCTCAAAGTCGAATTTACGGATGATACCATCTTGCTTGAAGTAGTTGGCACTGACATTGTACACTATATTCTCATTTCCGCCATTGGCTGCAATTTGGATATTGGTCATGGGAGCTGTTTCAAAAATAACATCTTGCCAATCGGTCCCTTCACCAAAAGAAGCTGGATCGGGATAACGCTCAGATCCGCCTTCATTGATACTCAACTCATTTACTAATTGGGCATACTGAGCACCATTGACCAAGTCAATTTGATCGGTTACTTCCTGCCAGCCTTGATAAGCTTCTACGGTAATGGTCGCATCTTTGCTTACAGTACCTTTCTTGGTGGTAACGATGATAACCCCATTCGCACCTCGGGATCCATAGATCGCTGTAGCGGAGGCATCTTTTAATACTTCGATGGAAGCTATATCATTCGGGTTAAGGAAGTCAATGTCATCTAATAGCATACCATCTACTACAAACAAAGGAGAAGCATCATTAAAAGTACCTATCCCTCGAATGCGAACGACGGCTCCTGCTCCCGGACGACCTGAGGAAGGAGTGATTTGTACCCCGGCGACTTTACCTTGGAGGGCTTGCGCAACATTACCGGTAGCGATTCGGGTGATTTCTTCAGCTTTCACTGATGAAATAGAACCGGTAAGGTCACTTTTTCTTTGTGTACCATAACCAACAACGACTATTTCGTCAACCATATTGGTGGCTAGTTCTAAAGTTATATCTATAGTTGTACGTCCATTGACTGTAATTTCTTGTGGTTGATAGCCTGTGTAGGTGATGACTAAGATTGTATTTTGTAGGTCGGGAACTTCAATAGAATAACTACCATCAATATCTACTGCCGTACCCATTGTTGTACCTTTCACTACGATATTGGCTCCTATCATTTCGGCTCCATCTGCATCCAATACCTTACCGGTAACAGTACCACTTTGAGCCAATAAGCCTATTGAGCCAAATACAGTGAAAAGAAAGAATAAGGCGTATTTTTTTATATAATTCATTGGTTCATTTTTTTGTTGTTCAATGGTAAAGACCCATCTCTTTGCTTAGATATTACCTAAAGACGTGCAGTAGCAGCTATTTGATAAAATCTTAAAATGAACTTCTATAGTAGACTTTATTCTAAATAATTTTTATGGCCCAATAAGCGTCTTTTAAATCAATACTGCGTTTTGTCCTCACCTTAATAGCTAAGGCTATTAGGCTCCGGGCTTTCCTTGTCTTGATTCAAAATCCATCTTTTTGTGCTCATAAAACTATTTTAGAATAAAGTCTAGTAGGTTTTGTGAGTGTAAAATCTTTTCGCTTAAAATCTAATTAGCAAAGAGCGTCTGCTTGTTTAACGGGAAAGTTAGAATATATGGAAGGCACACGAAGGTGCCTTCCCTGTCATTGTATGAAATTTAGAGTTTTACACTCGTTATTATTGCTTAATGAATTTTGCGTTTCCTAGTAATGCACCTGATCTGTCATAAGCACTCAATACATACATACCCTTGTTTAGATCACTAAGGTTGATGTTGACTGCTGGTTGACCAGTAGTTTGGATCATGTGGAATCTTTGTCCTACCATATTGTGAATCACAAAGAAGTCAACATTTTCAATGTTATTTACTTGTAGAAAATCTATTACAGGGTTAGGAGCAATGCTCAATTGATCTACCTGAATAGGAGCAAAAATGCTTGTTGTTGCACCAGCACAAATAGAACCTGCAATGGCAATATCATCGAAGTACCACTCTTGATTTTCTGTTGGTATTTCAGTAATATTTGGAATAATTGTCAATGTTCTATAAGCGGCATCATCCGGAGTAGGATTAGGAGACAAGTTGAAATCCCAAGTCAATTCCTGCCACTCACCCGGAGTGGTATAGTCCACTGGCGTATCACCTGTTTGTGGAACATTATCCACACCACCTTCTAGTTTCATAACAATACTTCCTGCAACAGGCCCTAATACTTTCATAGTAATGGTCTTATTGTCATTCGGTAGTGTAATAGGTGCCTCCATTGGGTGGAACATACCTGCCCACGGTTGTGTACCAGTTGCTTCCTCCAAATAGTAACCTACAGAATCACTCATATTAAGGTCAGAAGGATTTGGATTGGCTATCAAAGTAGGTTGCTCTTTTGCATCCGGGAAGAAACCCCAAGAGTTCAACTGGAAATCAGAAGTTTCAAAGTCTGCAATACAAGCCGTATATGGTGAACGCTGCCATGAAATGTCATCAATAAAGTAAGTCAACTGTTCTGCTTGTACTTGGTTGAAGTTCAAGAACAGTGTCAATCTGCTGTTGTTGGTCCCTTCTTGACTGCTGAAGTCTACTACATACTCAACCCAAGTGTTAGCTTCAGGTACCATGATTGGAGCTGTCTCAAAATCAGGATCTGAACCACCTTCCAACTTAAACACCAATGGAACGATTTCAGGAGACCAGATTTTTAAAGTCAATTGATTGCGTACAGATAGGTCAATTGGTGCACCAAAGTCATATACAATAGCATCAAACTCACCAAATGGATCTTCGTAAGAAGCTACTTTGTTCAATGGATTCGCATTGATGCCTGATGGATCAGGATTGTCAATGATTGTGATCTCATTTTGACCAACAATAATTGGGAAGTTGCGTTGACAATCAAAGTCATCAATGATGTTCATGATTGGCTCAACGCCTTCACAAGGATCTACAGTACTTGCTCCTAAAGTTAGGTTATCAAAGAAGTATGTATCTGAAGATGCAGTTCCTGAATCAAAGAGTATATTCAATTGGAAGAAATCGGTAACACTACTGAAGTCTTCAAAATTGAAGCTGACAGTAGTCCATTCTTCTGTAGCTGTTATGTCTCTAGTTACTTCTTGAGTTCCTTGTATCAAACTTACTAATTGCATAGTTATAGTAGAAGAACCTGCTGGTGCCCATACTTGTAAGTCCAATTGTGCATTTTCAGTAAGATCTAACCCATTGCTCAAATTGGTTGTAACAGTACTGAATTGAGAAGATCCCTTTGTGTAAGATCCAATATTTGCACTTTCATTGCCCATCATGTCAGGATTTGCAATAATAGAGAAGGTTCCGTGAATAGCTGTATCATCGTTCAATGGCGCCCAAGTCAATTTACCACCATCTTCAAAATCTTCAATAGCTTCAGCAGGAGGAACTGGCGTCCATAAAATATCATCTACAAAGAAAATATCTTCTTCACCTGCATCTTCAAATGCATTAAAGAAGAAAACTATTCTATTGTGGTCTGCACCAACCTGATCACTGAAGTCTATCATCAAATTGACCCAAGTCATTTCTTGTCCATCCTCTATGAAAAATTCTCTATCGCTTGTCGCAGGTGAAGAACCACCTTCCAATTTAGCTACAATGCGATTGGCAAAAGGAGCCCAAACTTTCATGTTTAAGATGCTATTGGTAGAAAGATCGATTGTGCTACCATAGTCATACACAAATGCCTGAAAACGACCCCCATCAGAATCGTTGAATGCGCCAATAGTTGAGCTTGTGTTGATGCCTGATGGATCCGGATTGTCGATTACTTCTAAGCTGGCAAAATTCAAACCTAAGGTTTGGTTTCTTTGACATTCGAAATCATCTACAATAGCTGGATCTGGAACTGTTCCTGCACATTCATCAGCAGGGCCTACTGTGATATTGTCGAAGAAATAGGTGTCGCCACTCATATCATTGCCAGGATCAAAGAATAGAATAATTTTATTGACGGTTGTAAAATTAGCTGCTGCGCTCATATCAAAAGAATATTCTACCCAGCGATTGGTAGTACCGGAAGCAATATTGGTTCTTCGTTCTAAGAATTCACCCATTGACACATCTCCCTCTATTTTAAATAGTAAGCTGGTAGCAACAGGAGAATATACCTGAATGGTAAACTTATTGTTTGTTGATAAGTCTAATGAATCATCCAAAACAGAAATCAATAGACTGAATGCAGCTGTGCTGTCTTTGGTATAAGATCCTACACTGTCACTAGGATTGATCATCAATGGGTCAGCCAAAGTGTCTTGCTTCAATGGGTTTTCCACCACTTGGAATACACCATCACCAAATGTTGCATTCCATCCAATTTGACTACCATTTTCAAAATCTTCCAGTACAGTTACCTGAGCAAAAGCTCCTACGGTTAGGATTAGGGCGAACAAACTGAGTAAATACTTTTTCATGCCTCTAATTGTTTTTGTTAATAAATGGTTTTACTTCGTTATAATAAATCTCTTAGTATGATTGCCAATAGCGGATTCCATCTTTAGATAATACACTCCTGTTTGGAGATGATTCGTATTGATGGAGTGATTGTAGGATTTAGCGTTTTCCAATTTTTCTGCAAAAAGAAGCTGGCCCTTGCTGTCAAAAATTGTCAGTTGAGCCGAGCTAGTTATGGGGAAATTCAATTTTATCTGGATGTTTTCTGTAGCGGGATTGGGAAAAACATCAAATTCTATATTTGCTTCAAGTATATTTTCTGTATTGGTGACGATAGTCGAATCTGGCACAAATCCTATTGCATCTAATGCATCTGTAATTTCCGGATTTTTCATAAAGTATTTCCATAATAGTTCCGTTCTGTGATTTTCTATCATGCAAATGATTGGTCCCTGGTCTATAGCAAGATAAGAAGTTGCAAACCAATTTTCAGTCAAGTTGAACGCATCATAAAAACCATAAATGCCCCATAAGCGATCGCCCAAATTACGGTAGAAGTGTTTTAGAGCAGCCATTGATTCTTCCGGTGTGTATGGAAAGGAAGAAAGTGCAGCTGTGGGCGTTATGGTACCATTGTCATTGGTAGGACTGTGAGCATTGTAGCCGAAAGGATTGTCACTTGCTGTCAATCCCCAGCATACATCACTATAGCCTACAAAATCGCGTGGATTTGCTTCACAATAGCCTCTATTCATCAAGGTATGATTTCGACCATTGATGAAATAGTTGGCATAATCGTCTTTTATGCCACGTGGATCCAGACCTAAAAATGAATAATGTGAAAAGAACAAAGGACCGCCTAATGTTGGGCCTACCAATAGTTGATGACCAAACCATGAGTTGCCATTGGTATAATTAGCACGACCGGCCCATCCGGTATGGTAGAGACTTGCAGGTACAGCATTGGTTGGACTGGCAACAGCCAATACATAAGTGATTAAAGCTTCATGGTAACCGCGTAATTGTAAGTTGATCTCAAAATCAAATTGTGGCGACCAGTGCCACCATAAGACATCCTGATCATTCTTGCGGTACCAATTGAAATCCACCGCTTCCCAAATTGCTGTTATCTTATTTCTTAAATCTATTTCTTGTTCATTGTCTCCTTCAAAATATTCTCTTGTTGTCAATAATCCCTCCAGCAAAAAAGCAGTTTCAACTAGATCACCACCATTATCACGTCGACTAAAAGGGATAACTGTTCCGGTTGCGCCATTCAACCAATGAGAAAAGACTCCCTGGAAACGATCTGCCTTATCAGTAAGAAAATTGACAATTTTAATCATTCGGGTTAGGCCTTCTTCTCTGGTGATAAATCCACGTTCTATTCCCACTAATATGGCCATAATTCCGAAACCACTTCCACCAGTGGTAACCGTACTTGTTCTATTGCGCTCTCTTGCCAAACCAGAAACGGGATGAGCAAAATCCCAGAAATATCTAAAAGTATATTCCTGAACCATGGTCAACAACTCATCATCTGTCATCATGAAGGTAGTTGCACTTGTGGTATCAGAAAACATGCTCGTTTGACCTCTATTGTTGATGGATTCAATTCGGTAGGTACGTTTAATATCGTGTGCACCAACAAAATCTATTGTTGAATTGTTATTGGCGTTTATAGTTTGAAGTAAATTAAAACTTTCACCCTTATCCTCTGAAAAATAAATCCTGTAGTTGCTTAAATTAGATTCTGGAGAGCGATCCCAACCTAACTCAATGTGACTATCATATGCAACTGCTTCAAGTCCGGTAGGTTGTATGGGTTGAGCAAAACAATTTCCCAGAAACACCAAACATAAACTGATGCAACCTAAGTAATTTACAAAGATAAGAGAAACCTTTCTTGTAAGGCAATTTTTAAGTTTCATACAAGTGAAAGATAAAATTCAGTTAGGTTATTTTAAAGTTAGTCGCTTACAGAATAAAAATCAAGTGAGCTGTATGTCGACAAAACAAAAATGTATTTTTTGCAGGGGATAAAAAAGAAAAAACACCTCACCAATACTACGCCAAAGTAGTTTTGTGACATGAAAAAGGTAAAAAATGGGGTTGCGTCATCAGATTTGCATCATATATTCCGTCAAATTTTCTTCTGGAGACAAATCCATTTTTTTTCTAAGGCGATATCTTTTGTTTTCTACTCCTCGAATGGAGATGTTGAGTAAAGGTGCGATTTCCTTAGTAGCAAGGTTCATTTTAAGGTAGGCGGCCAATCGCATATCTCCCGGAGTAAGGTTGGGGTGTTGATCTTTTAATTTTTTATAAAATTGCTCGTTGATTTCATCAAAATTGGTTTCAAAAAGGGCTATCTCTTCATTATTAGAGATGTTTTGATTGATTAATATTTGCAGCTTTTGATAGGGATTCTGGTTAGAAACTTGCTGATTTTCTTTTTTCAATTGGTCCAGTAGCCCCTTGATCTTTTCCAGTAATTCAACTTTTTTGACCAGATTAATCGTGGAGTTGGCCAACTCTTTGCTTTTACCAACTACTTCTGCTTGTAGCTTTTCATTTTTACTCTTAATACGTTCTTCTTGCAACTGTTTCTCTTTTGCTTGTTTGATTTGTTCAAGACGATACTGATGCCATTTGTATAAGCCAAAAAGAAGTAATAATAAAATAATGACCAAGCCAATTTTGGCTAGTGTGGTTTCATACCAAAATGGAGCGATGCTAATCTGTATAGAGGCCATTCGATTGGGGATGACATTTGATCTCACTTTGAAAACATAATCTCCACTGCTTAAATTGGTAAAAACCTGCTCTGTTTGATCCGAATAAGAAGACCAGTTTTTTGAAAAGCCTTCCAGGAAATAACTGAACTTAGGACTTTTACCAAAACTGGTACAGGCATAAGTTAAAGTTAAATTGTTGTCATTGGCTTCAAAAAATGCGCTTTTAATTTTTTCATTGATGTAATGAAGCGTGTTTGAAGAACTGATCTTTTTGATAAAGATATCGGATAATGATATTGTTGGATTGGCTTTATTTTTATAGGGTTCAAAAATGGAATAACCATTTTTTAAGCAGAATAAAAATCTGTTATCGGACAAGTCTAAGACAAATGGATTATCATTGACCAGCTTCAAGTCAAGAGGATAAACGGAATCATTTTGATTATACCATTCAATATTGTTGTTATAAACTTTAAAGTAGTCACCACTTCCTACAGTTAGCAACTTAAAAGGAGGAGATGTACTTTTTAAAGGGGCAAGCATGCTTGTTTCAAATTGATCCTTGCTGTAGTTAAATGCTAGAAATTGACTTCCAGAACGTACGATTAACTTTTCCTGAAAAACCTGAATACTCAAGTCATATTGCGTAGGCAGAGATTGATCTAGACTGTAGTCTTTAAAATCTACTACGCTATCATATTTTTTATTGAGTTTTACAGCAAATAGACCTCTACGGGCATGTGCTACCCAAAGCCTGTTGAGCGAGTCAAAAACCAACATTTTTGAAGATTCAGCAAATCCACCTATTCGAGATTTAAACTGTATTCTTTTGGATTCATCCAATTCGTAAAGTACTAGACCAGTGTAGGTCCCTTGAATGTACAAGTTTTTGCTATCTGGAATTTTTTTGATGTTCCACCCTCCGGTTACGGTAGATATTTTTCGGACTTCATTGTTTTGAATTCCAAAGGTTCCTTCATTATGTCCGCAAATCAACTCACTACCAATTTGGATCAATTGCCAAACTTGCCCTTGAGTTCCATCTAACAAAACGAAATCTTCATCTGTAGCCTTTACTGGTCTGAAAAACAATCCCTGATTGGTACCGAGGTAAAGGTTTTGTTCGAAAACTGCAGCAGTATAAACCGTTCCCAGCAATCCAAATTGATCTTTATAAAAGTACAGCGGTTCATTAAGGCTTACTAGATCTATGCCATTATCTGTACCAACCCAGAGCTTTCCGGATTGATCTTCTAGTAAAGACAGTATCGTATTGTTTTGCAAACCATTGGTCCGATTTAAATGATGAAGTGGATTACCATTTGCATCAGTGATAATGATACCGTTTAAAAGGGTTCCAATTACAAAATTGCCATTTCGGAGGCGAATGCCACGATTGAATTTGTATTTGGAAAGAAAGCTATTCAATCTTTCATTCCATTTAGAGAATTGGCCATTTTTATAAAAATAGATTCCATCATCCTGAGTACCTATTAGAAAAGTTTTTGGAGATACCTCAATAATGGTTTCTACCATTTTGTCCTTAAAGTAGTCGCTTTGATCAATGTATAGGAAGCGATCTTGATCATCTATTTGATATAAACCTTTCGCAATCATTGGTACAGTGATATCATTGCCGATTTGTTTAGCAAACATGATATTGAAAGGAGGATTCATCAATCGAATGGAATCTCCATGATGCTTAAAGATTTGGGAGAATGATTGGAAATAGATCTGGTCGTTATTGATTAGAATATTCCAAATTTCTTCTTTGTCTAAAGCAGAGTTGGGGACTTTTTCGACCATACTTTCATAAGAAAGGCCACTTTTTTCATCAAATTGCCAAAAACCTAATTCTTCAAATCCACCAACAAAGATTCTACCTGATGAGTCTATTGTAGTTGATCTAACAATTTGGCCTTTAGGCATGCGATATTTTGACCAGGTACAGCCATCAAATTCCATCAATCCACCAGTAGTAGCAAAGTATACAAACCCATTTGGTGCTTGCGCAATAGACCATACCTGATTAAAAGAAGTACTTTCTTCTATCAGGTAGTTGTACACTTTGGGCACTTCAGTAGCCCACAAAGTATAGCACAAAAAACATAGTAATATGGTAAAAAATCGTCGCTTCAAGTCAAATGATTAAAATACAATTTTAGTGTATTTATTTTAGAG
>JBCBCD010000096.1:0-12486 GCA_038530915.1 Bacteroidota bacterium | reverse complement strand
CGACTGGAACCTATTTTTCGAAAAAAGAGATTGAAGAATTAATATACCATTTGCCAGATCATGTTATCCTGGTTTATGATGAAGTGTACTACCACTTCACCGATGCAGAAGATTATACCACTGCTTTGCCCTATGTCTTAGAAGGGAAAAACATCATAGCCATCAATAGTTTTTCAAAAGCTTATGGTTTAGCGGCACTACGTATTGGTTATTCGTATTCGACACCTGAAATTGCTACTTACCTAAGAAATATTCGCCGCCCCTTTATGATCAATACGTTGAGCATGGAAGCGGCCATTGCTGCATTAGAGGATACAGACTTCATTGCTCAATCCAGAGATTTTGTGCATCAGGAAAAAGCATTTCTCTATGCTCAGTTTGACCGTTTGGGCATACAATATTGGAAAACACAAGCTAATTTCATCTTAGTCAAAGTGCCCATGGAGGCTAATATTTGTGAACACGAAATGTTGAAAGATGGTATAATGGTGAGAGTAGCCAATGGTTTTCCAAAACCTAATTATGTACGCATCACCATAGGGACTCGAAAAGCGAATGAAACGGTAGTGGCTGCAATCAGTAAAATATTGGTAGTTTTGAGTAAGTAATGAGATAAAAGTATTTTTGAAGAAAGTTTCCATGCGAATAGCTATTGTCGATGATGAACAACACGCCAGATCTAAAATAAGGCGTGCCTTGGAAAATAGATATGCGGACCGCATCGATTGGATAGCCGAAAAAGATAGTATCACCAATGCTTTAGATTTTTTTAGTAAAGAAACGGTAGACCTCCTTTTTCTGGATATTCAAATGGGCGATGGGACGGCTTTTGATTTATTAAATCAACTGCCTGAAATGGATTGTGGAATCATCTTTATCACTGCTTATGATAATTTTGCCTTGAAGGCATTCGAATTTTATGCATTTTCCTATTTAGTCAAACCTTTGGAGGAGCAAAAATTTTATGAGGTTGTAGATCATTATTTAGCTCAAAATCATAATGGTAGTAAACGAACCAAAATGCTGACTGAGGCTTATCAAAGTCGGCAACTAAAACAACTGGTTATTAGCCATTTGGATGGTTTTGAAGTCATCCAACTCCAAGACATTTTGTACTTGAAAAGTGATAGCAACTACACAGAACTACATTTATCAGATAAGCGACAGGTAGTGTGTAGCAAAACATTAAAAGAGTACGAGAAACTCCTGCTTTCTGAAGGCTTTTTTCGAACTCACCGAAGCTATTTAGTCAATCTAAATAAAGTAAAAGCATATTCTAAAAAAGATGGCGGAGAAGTTGCAATGATCAATGGTATACACCTCCCCATAAGCAGGCGTAGACTAGCAGAATTCAGAAATCACTTTTTGGGATGAAATCACCTTTGCTATCCATACTATTATTTTTTTTCCTACCAGCTATGTATGCACAGCAGGCTGCTTTAGATAGTTTGTATCAAGACTTGCCTGGTAGTCGAGCTGAAGAAAGGTGTAATCTTTATTTGCAAATTGCTAAGCAATATTATTACCTCCCACAAGCTAGAGATTCTTTTCTATTGTATGCCAATTTGGCTCTTGAAGCTGCAGAAAAGCTAAAGATTGATCATTTGCGCCAAAAAGCACTATTCATCAAAGGAACCGCCTTAGGGCTTACTGGCGAATACATTTCCAGTCTCAGTTACCTGGAAAAAGCAGATTCAATTGCCATTGCTATGCAAGACTCTGCTGCAATAGCTTCTACAAAAAATGCCATTGGTATTACCTACTATTACACAGGCCAATTGGATAAAGCTATGGAAGCTTACCTCCAAGCAGCTGTCCAAAGTGAACGACTCAACTTATTCAACATCCTTATACCAGCCTACAACAATATCTCAAACATACTATCCAATCAAGAACGCTATGAAGAGGCGCTAACTTACTATCAAAAGAGCATAAGTTTAGCCCGTACGATAAATGATCCCCTCAGAGAATTGTCGACTCTAACCAATGCCGTCACCTGTTATTATAGGTTAGGCATGGTCGATAGTGCTTTTATATTGACAGAATACCTGGGTGAAAAATCTAAGTCTATAGGTTATCAAGAAGGGGTTGCCCGTTCTTACATAAGACTGGCTTCTTTTTACAATGAAGAAGAAAAACCCGAGCAAGCTATTGCCATAGCTGATCAATTACTATTGGAGGAAGGGGATTATGCACTAGAGTATATTTTCAACGGCTATTATGAAAAGGCAATCGCACAACAAAAGCTTGGTTTAATTGAACTTTCTTTAAGCAATGCTCAAAAATGTTTGTCTATCGCACAACAATCTAATTCTGCGACCCATTTTATCAATTCTTACGAATTATTATCGAATTTGTACAAAGAAACAGGCCGTTATGAAGAAGCACTTTCCTATTACAAATCTTTTACCCATTTGCAAGATTCTTTATTGGGTGAAAAAAACAGCGCACAGATCATCAACTTACAACAGCTGTATGAAAAAGAAAGGAGAGAAAACCAAATTACCTCACTGAGTCAAGCCAATTTGCGACAAAAGACTCAAATCAAACAACGCAATTTTATAATTCTGTTGATCTTGTTTGGAATACTGTTTATTGGTATAAGTTTCTACTTTTTCAATCAACGCGCAAGGATAAAAACGGAGCAGGAGAAACTCTTATTGGCAAGGCGTTTGTGGCGGGCACAACTCAATCCTCATTTTTTCTTTAATACCTTATCTGCTGTGCAAAACCTGATAGAAGAAAAGAATGCCAGTTCGGCAGCTAATTATCTCTCAAGACTGGCTCATCTTATGCGCCAAACATTAGATTTTAGCCAAAATGATTATATCTCTCTGGAAGAAGAGCTTGAACTGCTTGACAATTACCTTTCGCTACAACAGTTTAGATACCAACAGCAATTTAGTTTCGAGTTTATAATAGATCCGAATGTAGATTTAGAAGCTATTACACTACCGCCGATGCTATTGCAGCCTTTTATTGAAAATGCCATTGAACACGGGAAAATACACACCCAAGAAAAAGGTAAAATTTGGATCAGCCTCACTACCTTAAATGAACAAGCCCTACAGGTGAAAATTGAGGACAATGGAGTTGGACTGGATCAGGAAATACTCATCCCGGGACATGCCAATGCTATGACCCAACAACGCCTAAAGATTTTCTCCAAACAATATAATAAAGACTTTGAACTGGCCATCACTCCAAGGTCACCTGGTACAAGTGTCATTTTAAGCTTACCTATAAAATTGGCGTTTTAAGCGACTTCTCTCAGGCATTTGTACCGCTCACTCAACTGGCGCTATTCCTTAGTACCTACTTTTTACTTTGAGTCAGAAATCAATTTTTCCACATTCAAAGTAAGTCAATACCCATGAAAAAATATACCAGTATAATTCTATTCATTGCTTATTCAATTCTGAGTACAGAAGTAGCTGCTCAGTCAGCAGCTGCCTCTTTCTCTTTTGATAGCTCAAAACTATCCGTCTTATTCAATACGGACGCCAAATACATGATGGATTATCATGAATACTACCAGCCAGATAGACCCAATAGAAGAGGTGAGCAGTTAAGAATCGTCTGGGTTTGGGATCCTATTACTGGTAAAACGGCTCGCTACTATTATGACAATAAGCAATGGAAAAAATCTGAAGCGACCCTGCCAAACAATCCTTTAGGTAACAAACTAGATCCTGATGATAGATATATGATGGAATACCATGAATACTATCAACCAGATCGACCAAACAGAAGAGGTGAGCAGCTAAGAATCGTCTGGGTTTGGAGTACAAAAACAGGTAAAACCGCTCGCTATTATTACGACAATAAACAATGGAAAAAATCTGAGGTCGCCTTACCTAATAATCCATTGAAGTGATTCCATGTTTAAGTAAAATCCCAAAACTATGAAGTCTTTATTACTATTTTCATTGATCGGATTTTTGTCTATAATACCACAGTTTACCGAAGCACAGAACTATACCGTTACCGATGGAATTGACCCCTCAGTAAATGGTATGTATGCTACAGCTGGTGCTTTCAATGGTGCTCCATATTTGACGCATACTACAAACAACTTTTCCATCTACAAAAACGATGCAACCAACGAATGGGTAATTTGCTCTAACTTACCACCTTTTGCCAACTGCATACAACTGATGGATATCAAAGGTGGATCTACTGCTGATAATAGTCCACCCCTTGGTAGATGGGATATTGGCTCGTTTATAGCATTATCACCAATACTCAGTGTAGAATTGGAAGCATTTCAAGCACAGCTCACAAATAGTCGTCATATAAAACTAGAGTGGTCAACTGCAACTGAAACCAATAATGATCGATTTGAAATAGAAAGAAGTAGTAATGGAAATACCTTCGAAAAAATTAGCCATGTAAGAGGTAGAGGAACTACAGTTGAAAGACAATTCTATCGATTTATAGATCCAAACCCTGTAGTAGGTGTCAATTACTACCGACTCCGTCAAGTAGACTTTGACAACAGTTATCAACTGAGTCCCATCGTCAGTATATCTGTAAGTACAATTGGTGAAAACATCAGTGCTATCTACCCCAACCCCAGTACATTAGAGGAAGTTTATCTCGATATAATGAGTGAAAGTACAAGTCATTACCAATTAAGTATACACCAATTTAATGGTCAGCAGGTATTCCAGCAAGACAATCTGATACAGAAAGGCTATAACAAAATCATATTGGATATTGCTGGTCTTCCCGCTGGCATGTACACCTTTTCGATTAAACAGGATCATCAAATAACGTATCGGAAATTGATAAAGAAATAGGTCTGTTGTCTTTTTCTCTGGTTTAGAAATAAAAGAGAAAAAAGACAACAGAGCCAATTAGGTAAGTAATTGTGATAGCTTTTCTACCTCAACTATCCATTTGAATCATCTCAACAATTACAATTTGCAACCGGCCTTTCGGGAAAGGGAGGTCGGTTTTTTACAAAGATTCATTTAGACACTTTTTTTCCCTTCTGATTTCTGTGCTCTGTTTTTGGTTTTTAGTATACTTTCCAACTCTTTAGCAAGACAATCCACATGAATGGAATGGTCTTGGTTAATAATGATTGCTGGATCCACAAAAAACTTGAGTTTCTCAAATTGGACCTCTGAAATCTTCAGACAATTTTCTTTTGTATTACTCTTTAAAGATATCATCGAATCATTAAGATGATTTTTCCATAAACACCTGCTTAGCCAACTCCTTGAAGTAGTGAAAATATTGGTTATTATTCCTTCATTTTCATCTCCTAGATTAGAACTTTGTTTAAATAGATCCAATGGATTTATTTTCCAAGATCTTTTGGAGTTTTTAAAAATGAATAGGTTATAATCTCTTTTATATCCTTTACCATTATGATCCTGTTTTTCTGATTGCCGGATAAAAACTTTACAACCACAATACTTCTTTGTTCCATTCCCATAGTCTACCGGTACTGGGCGCAAAAACTTGCTACCTTTATTTAGGCGAATCGCTCTAATTGGTGTTTGAGGTACTTCCAAGAGTAAAGACACTTCAAAGTTCTGATAAAATTCAAAGGCATCTGGCAAAAAACGCTTTATGCTCTTTTTCCCTTTTTGAATTTTAAGATTCAAATATGCTGCGAAAATCAGGATACTTACTGAAGACAAGGTGGATGCCCAAATAAAAAGATAATTAACGATTTCGTTAGGCTCAGAAGTAAAAATCAAGCTACCAACACCCATTAAAGCAGAGAAAATTAGGAGCACAACTAAAACAGTCAGCACAGACTTAATCCACTTGAGTAGTCTTCTAGTTTTTGGGAAAAGTTTATTAAACCTCTCCATAATAGGTTTTATAATGGGATCCTTCTTTAGAAGATCGATATCTGCTCGGAGCTGATTTGATTTATCACATTCTTTTGCAAGCCCTTCTAATACATTTTTGACTTGCGTAATATCTTTCGAAGTACTCCTCGGATCAACAAATGGATCAAGCTTAGAATCTATGAGTTGATTATCCAGCATCAATCCGGCATAATAGCTTCTAAAATCTTTCCTAGATAAGGCTTTCAAAGCACAATATCTACCGTAATTAAATGCATATTTTCTGGAAGCCAATGATACAAAGCCACCAAAAGCTTGTACTTCTGCGCCAGGGAGATCTATGGTTTTTACATTGCTTGATTCCCCTACAGGCGCTGTCTTGTAAGAAACTGGTGTTATGGCCAATCTTACAGCTTTCGGATCTTTGCCATCAATGTCCAGACCTACATCCATGGCTATGCTTAAAAAAATTCTCTTTATTAGTTTTTTTAGATTTTCATTGTCTCCTCGAAAAACCTCATCACAAATTTCACCAAAGCTCATTTTATCTGACAATATGTTAGCTTTCCGCTTATCATCTTCTTTTTCTAGTCTATCAATCAATTCTTCAAATTGTGCACTGTCTCTACTAATTGCTGAAGCCCTATCTCGATTATCATTTAATTGCTCACCTCGATTAGCGTTCTTGAGTGAAGGAAAAAAGTTCAAAATTTGATGCCGTAAAGAAAGGATATTGTAGAGTTTTTGTATGGCCTTATTCTTTTCATTATTACTTTGCTCTTCTTCGTTTTGTTCAAAATTTGTCTTTTGGCCGCTATCAACAAAAGGTTTGATATCATCCAGTTCTTTTTCTAGCTTAGTCAGCTCATTTCTTTCATTTTCTATGCCCTCAGAAAATGTGAAGTCGTATTTTTTCTTTATTAATAATTTCTCTTTTTTACTATATTTTTCTAATGCCATATTGCTTGACCAAAGCAAATATTCGCAAATATTTCTAGTGCCGAATGGAATCATGTCACGTTTCAAAGCATTCTTAAGGTGTTTCATAATTCCAATAATCATGAATAGTTCTTCATCAGAATTGTCAATATCGATGGTCAAATTTTCGATGTGATTATTGATCACATTTTTAAGTCGAACTCGACTAAGGTAGTCATTGATTTTGTGTTCTTCTTTAACCGACCCCTGGTTTCGCAACATTCCAATTAATCGAGCAGTTAATGGGACTACTCTATTTAGGTTCGTTTGAGTGAATACTTTTGTAATTACTCTTTCATTGGTAGTATACCCGATTCTACTGTAAGAACTCATATTATAAGTAAGACCTTTTGAATCTACTATAGGGTCAACAAAAACTACCAAGCGGTCGAATGGGTTCAAGTCAGGATGATCTGCATGTTCATTATTCATGACATAAGTGACCGCATTATTGCATAAGTTGGTATCAATGTAATTGGCTAATTTGAAAGCCTCACGAATGGGCTCGTTATTGAAAGTACCTCCATCAACATAAGAGAAATTATGGCTTTGGGTTTCAGGAATATCCCAAACACTGTTGTAAGTAATTGTAGAACTTGTGTCTGTTGCCGTCTCTTTCTTCTTTTCAGAAGAATGTCGGGGAAATTCTTTTTTCCAACGTTTGAGTATAACAGGGGAGAAGGCGATGGGAAAAGCACCACAGGCAATCGCAGTAGCAGCAATTTTAGGCCAAGCATTTTCTCCTGTTATAGAAAACTTCAGCCCTTTTTCAGTTGGACCGATCTCTATCCAATTATCTACATATTCATTTACTAATCCTAAATTTTTACACAGCTTGAAATCAAAAACCCGGAGCTCTTTATGTGATTTGGAATTTAAGGCTTTCTGGGTTTCTCTCACTAAAGGATAATCATCTAATTTGATGTCTTCAACTTCTTCAGTGAGTTTAGTAGGTAGTAAGTTTGTTAAGGAACAGGCAAACAAAACCCTTTCGTATAAAACCTTAGCATTATTGATGCAATTCTCGTCTATCTCTTTACAAAGGTATTCTTGAGTGAGTTTACTAATTTTATCTCTTGGAAATAAGCTGAAGTTTTCCTGATTCGTCGATCCATCACCTGAAGGGTATTCTCTAATTAGCTCTCTCATATTTACCTCATGAACCCATAATACTTCTTGTAAGATTTGTGCCACTTCTATAGCAATCAACTGATCCGTTACTAGTTTTCGCTGCTCAGCTTCGAAAGTTCTTCCTTTCGTAACTGAATCTTCCTGTTCTTTTTCATCAATCATTGATTCTACCTTACCTTTAACAATCCTAAAAAAATCCTCTTTTGACTGCTTAGTATTTGTATCATTCCTTTCTAACCGGAAAGATGATTTATCTTCATTTTCTATTAATTGAAATTTATCACATATAATATCAACCGTAGATTCATGGTCTACCAAACACCTCAACAAAATAGCTAATGCTATTGCACCTGCACTAGCACCACTCATGGAGTCAACGACAATTCGATCATAGAGTTGCCCGTTAGCATCCTGACCGTGTAATACAAGTTTCTTTAAAGTTTCAGTCAGTGCTGCGCCAGAAAAGGAGCCTAGAGATACACCGCCCCCCATGGCAAAGGTTAGTCTGAGCGTCTTGCCCATATCAATTGTTTTAAGCTTACACCTTAGAAAGGTAAAACTGGTTTTAGTTTAAAATTCATAACTGCTATAATGTACAATAAACTTTAGACACTTTAAACTTATCGTGTAAATCTTACAGGTGCCATCAAGATAATGAGATCAGCAAGAGGTGATTTAATAGCAAACTAGAGCGCGAAGTAGACCTGAGAAGATCTTTGATTTGGAAAAAAAGAAAGTAGTCACTCATCAATAAGCAACTACTTTCTTGGAAGAACTTGAGGTCGGTAGCGGATTTGAACCGCTGTACGAGGTTTTGCAGACCTCTGCCTAACCGCTCGGCCAACCGACCATTGTTGGTTCTGTTTTTGACGGATTGCAAATATATGGCTTTTTTTGCTGTGTGTCTAGTTTGTGAGAAGATTTTTTTTTGTTGTGTGTCTTGTGTTGTGTGTTATGTGAATAACAAGCTTTACATAGCAGCTTCTGAAACTCGCGCTTCATCTTTTTGCCTTAAACCATTTCTTTTGCTTGCTTTATATTTCTTCTGTATCCTTAATATCGGAGACTGCTCATACACCAGCTTGTTCTTCACGGATTTTGTAACGCTGCTCTGCTAAAAGAAATAAGGCCAGTTTTTTGATAGCACACAAATTATAGAAGAGCCTTTCTAGTTCCCCCTACACACTACACGCTCAACCCTACACTACTCCAACGCTTCCGGATGCAATTCCAAAAACTTCTGCTCCAATACTTCCATCGGATAACGGCTGCTCAATTGGTACTTGATGGAAAAACCATTTTCGAAGGTTTTTTCAAAGTAAAAGAGGCCCAAACCATCAGCATAGATTTCTTTTCCGGTAGAGGTGAGGCTGAGCGTACCTTCTTCATGTTGGTCGATGGCTTCCCGTACGCCTAGTATGATAGCATCATATTCTTTTCCCTCATAAGTGATAGTGGTATCTCCTCTGTAAAATCTATTTTTGACTACTTCTAAAGCCAGTCCGGGATTGAGGATGGATTCCCAGTGTACACTATATAGGTATACCTGTGAACTGTCTCTCAACTCAAATGGAAAAACCACCGGAGATTTGATGTCTACCGATATTTCCTGTTGGTCACCAAGTGAATCTGTTTCATATACGTAGCTATCTAGCAAGATCATACCATTGGAAATGAGTTCTTCACGGATGAACTGCTCGGGAAAAATATCAGGGCTGTAGCGCAATCCGGTGAAAAATATGCTATCGGGATAGACAAAAGATCGATAATACCAATAGATGGGAGGCAGCGAATCGTCTTCTACACCGTCATATTCATACACCAATCCACCTTTCAGATCATTTAAAGGAAAATAGTAGGTTCTTGCGTCTTTATAATCAGAGCAGGCATAAAGACTGAAAAATAGTCCTACACAAAATAAAAACTGCCTAAAACTGTAATTATTTAAAATTTTATATGACATATTGACATTATTGATTGCTTGGTATAAAATGTGATAACTAATTAACGGTAAAAACGTTTTAATTCAGAAGGATTTGTTTCTGTCGAATTAATTTCTTTTCTGCTGAAAAGTAACAACTGCAGTATTGTAAAATCTCAGAATAGTTATCTTTACCGAGCCGAAAAAAATAGAAGTAAAAAGCTGATAGAATATGTTGAAATTTAGAAAAGCTGTTGAGAAAATGCTCGGTGGCTCAAAGCAAGAGAAAGATATAAAAGCATACTCTCCATATGTCGAACAAATTAATGAAGTTTTCGAAACCCTCTCAGGTCTGAGTAACGATGAACTTCGTAACAAAACGATAGAGTTTCGAAAAACCATTGCTGATCATTTGGAGGGCATCAATTCAGATATTGCTACGGTCAGGAAAGAAGCGGAGTCGGATGATATCCCGCTTCATGAGAAAGAAGACTTATTCAAGGAAATTGATGAGCTCATCGAAAATCGCGATAAGCACCTTGAAGATGTCCTGAAAGAAATCCTTCCTGAGGCATTTGCAGTAGTTAAAGAAACAGCCAGAAGATTTGCCAATAATACTACTCTTACCGTAACAGCTACTGATCACGATAGAGAATTAGCTGCTAATCCGAAAAAGTCATATGTAACTATCGAAGGTGATAAAGCCATTTGGAAAAACTCCTGGGTAGCTGCTGGTGGTGATATCACCTGGAATATGGTTCATTATGATGTGCAGTTGATCGGTGGTATGGTTTTACATGACGGTAAGATTGCCGAGATGGCTACCGGTGAAGGTAAAACCTTAGTCGCTACTTTACCTGCTTACCTCAATGGTTTATCTGGTCAAGGTGTGCATGTAATCACAGTAAACGATTACTTGGCAAGAAGGGATGCCGAGTGGATAGGACCTATTTTCGAGTTTTTGTTCCTTACCATAGATTGTATTGATAATTATCGTCCGCATTCTGAAGAAAGAATGAATGCCTATAAGTGTGATATCACTTACGGTACTAATAATGAGTTTGGTTTCGACTATTTGCGTGATAATATGGTACGATCTACTGAAGATATGGTGCAAGGCAAGCACCACTTTGCTATGATAGATGAGGTCGATTCGGTATTGATTGATGATGCTCGTACACCTTTAATTATCTCTGGTCCGGTACCTAAAGGAAGTGAAGATCAGGAATATCTGTCTTTGAAGCCATTTGTAGAAAAGCTTTTGAGCACTCAAAGAAAATTAGCTACTCAATATTTATCAGAAGCAAAAAAATTATTTAAGAATGGAGTTACCGGTTATCAGGAAGGAGAAGCAGGCATGGCTTTATTGAGAGCCTATCGCGCACTTCCTAGTTACCGCCCTTTGGTAAAGTATTTGAGTCAAGACGGGATAAAGGTTACACTGCAAAAAGCAGAAAACTACTATATGCAGGAGCAATCGAAGAATATGCACCTGGTAGATGAGCCACTGTATTTCACTATTGATGAAAAGAACAGGAATGTAGAGTTAACCGAATATGGTGGAGAATACCTGGCTAAAGGCAATGACGATCCACACTTCTTTGTCATGCCCGATATTGCTACAACCATGTATGAAATAGACAACAATGAAGAGTTGTCAGCCGAAGAAAGAGAAGAAGCAAAGACCAAGCTTTCGCAGGATTATGCCGTTAAGGCAAAGCGTTTGCATGCCATCAACCAGTTGCTAAAGGCATATACTTTATTCGAGCGTGATACAGATTATGTTGTAATGGAAGGGCAGGTGAAAATCGTAGATGAGCAGACAGGTCGTATGATGGAAGGTCGTCGCTACTCTGATGGTTTGCACCAGGCTTTAGAAGCTAAGGAAAATGTAAAAGTAGGCGATATTACTCAAACCTATGCGACTGTTACCTTACAGAACTATTTCCGTATGTACCACAAGCTATCAGGTATGACTGGTACCGCAGAAACAGAAGCGAGCGAACTTTGGGAGATCTATAAATTGGATGTAGTAGTGATACCTACCAACAGGCCAATTGCCAGAGATGATAAAGAGGATTTGGTTTTCAAGACTGAAAGAGAAAAGATCAATTACGTGATTGATGAGATTTCCTCTTTAAGTGAAGCGGGCAGACCAGTACTGGTAGGTACCACTTCTGTAGATATCTCTGAACGTTTAAGTAGAATGTTGAAATTGAGAGGTATCGATCACAATGTACTGAATGCCAAGCAACACCAACGTGAAGCAGAAATTGTAGCTGAGGCAGGTAAGCCGGGCAAAGTTACGATAGCAACCAATATGGCTGGTCGTGGTACAGATATCAAATTATCGAAAGAGGTTAAAGACGCCGGTGGTTTAGCTATTGTGGGTACCGAGCGTCACGATTCGCGAAGAGTAGACAGACAGTTGAGAGGTCGTGCAGGACGTCAGGGTGATCCGGGTAGTTCGCAATTCTATGTGTCTTTGGAAGATAACCTGATGCGTTTGTTCCAATCTGAGCGTATTGCGAAAGTAATGGATAGAATGGGACATAAAGAAGGAGAAGTTATCCAGCATTCTATGGTTACCAAGTCGATTGAAAAAGCGCAGAAAAAAGTAGAAGAAAACAACAAGTTGTTTTCTTC
>JBCBCD010000095.1:0-12507 GCA_038530915.1 Bacteroidota bacterium | reverse complement strand
TCCAAATATTCAGGTGTATTTAATGGCCTCAACTCATCTGCCAATGAAACATCTGAAATACCTGTTTGTACATTGAAGTTGATTTGTGGCTTACCACTTTTACCTCTTTTCGTTGTAATGATGATTACACCATTTGCACCTCTGGATCCATAAATGGATGTCGCAGATGCATCTTTCAATACCTGGATATCTTCAATATCCTGTGGGTTCAAGCCAGATAGTGGCGTAGAAGTAGTAGACTCATTACCAATATTACCATTGATAACAGGAATACCATCGATTACGTATAATGGATTGGTCCCTGCATTGATAGATCCCAAACCACGAATACGTACATTCTGGAAGGCACCAGGCTGACCAGATCCCTGATTCACCTGAAGGCCAGCTACATTACCAGCCAAACTTTCCTGAAAATTGGTTCTAGGTGCTTGTGCAATACGTTCTACCGGTGCTGATGCAGCTGCTCCGGTAAATGATGCTCTAGATTGATTACCATAACCTGTAACAACTACTTCATCTAGCAATAAATTACTAGCTTGTAGTACGATGTTCAACGTAGTTTGAGTACCTACAGTAATCTTTGTCTCTTGCATACCTGTGTAACTCAATACCAAAACATCGCCCTCATTCGCTTGAATTTCAAACGAACCGTCAATGTCAGTTGCAGTACCACGACTGGTACCTTCTACGACAATTGTAGCTCCAATTAAAGGCTCTCCGTCCTCAGAACTGGTTACTACACCTTTGATTGTGTTTTGAGCAACTGCGGAAGTAGCAGAAACCAAAATCACAAAAAGAAATAGTGAAAGGATTTTTGTAAACTTCATAACGTCGATTAATAAATTAATGAATAGGGTGACAGCTTTAGCTAATTCAATTAACTAAAGAAGTTATAAATAACTAGCAAGGTTATACTTGAACATCAAGCATAACAGTACTAATGAACGAGTGTATTCATTTACAGTAAAGTCAAATTAAAATTAAATAGCCAAGCTTTGCTTATTGTAAAACTTGTCTAGCGAAGCAAATTGTAGAGGCAAAGTTTAAGAAAATATTAATTGGCTTAATTTATTGTTACACAAATGTAAAGATCGAACGTATTTCATTAACCATTCGCAGCTTAAAAAAATTCCCAACAAGCATAAATGTCACGCAAACGACTAACAACATGATTTTATCATGCAACCCACACAGCGATTTCTAAAAAAATTCGTTCAACACATCTCCCAAACATTAGTTCACTATCAAAAAGTTAATATTTTTCTTAAAAAACAGAACAGTCATTCACAAAATCTTAAAAACATTTATTCGGCGACATTTTACTATACTTTCGTCTAGATATTTTTGCTTTTCATAGAGAATGAATATTAGGCTCGCTATAAATTGTTATAAGTGGTTGCTTGGTTGTTGGTTGTTCGTTGTTCGTTGTTGGTTTAATCTCTCAAATTTGAGTAGAAGGTCTTTATTCCGAATAAGGTCTTATTCAAGAGTTTAAATGCTTACAACTTAGCTTTATGGAGTTACTTAAAGAATATAGAAGAATTTGCTATTGCTATTGGATAACTTCTGATTGGTAGAACATTCGGTCTTACATTTGTTTATTACTGGAATATTGTTTTTTTTCGAAAGCAGTTTTTAAAACCAATTTTTCTCGTTAAATAAAGACAAGTATGAAAAAGTACTATCTGCTGTCGTTATTGACCCTATGCCTTTTAGGTTGGTCAACAGTAAACGCACAGTTTCCAGGTCAAAGGCCTGGAGCCTCCTCGGCTGATCAGCCAATTGAGTCTGTTACTAAGACTTATGCACTAAAAAATGTAAATATTGTTACCCAACCGGGTCAAATGATTGAGATGGGCACGGTTATCGTAAAAAATGGATTGATACACTCTGTTGGAAAGAATGTTGAAATTCCTGTTGATGCTATGGTATTGGATGCCGATTCTATGTATGTATATGCAGGATTTATTGATGGCCTTTCATTTACAGGAATTCCAGCACCTCAACGTACTGCTGGTGGTAGATCTTCCTGGCCTAAAGAACCAGGAAATCCTACTTATGCGGAAGCAGGCGTTGCTGTACATAAAAGTGCAATGGACGATTTAAAAGTGGATGATAAGAGCATTTCTGCAATGCGTAAATTGGGTTTCACCACAGTACACATCGTTCCAAGAGGTTATATGCTACCAGGTCAGGGGATAGTTGCTAACCTTCATGGTAAAAATGCCGCTGATATGGTTTTGAATGGATCATCTTCCATTTTTACTCAACTACAAGGTTCTCCGATTTATAGAGCATTTCCAAGTACTACTATTGGAGCTATGTCCATGTTTCGTGACTTGTATAAGCAGGCAGAACAAGCAAAAGCACATGAGGCGCAATATGCTAAAACACCTAGCGGGATGAAAAGACCGGATTATGATGAAGTGATGAAATCTTTTTATCCGGTCATTGATGGAGACTTACCCATATTTTTCCATACTCCTGGTTACAAAGTTGTACATCAAGCTTACAAATTGGAAAGCGAATTAGGCTTTCCACTAGTATTGGTTAATGTAAAACAAGGATGGCATGTGGTAGATAAAATAAAAGCTGATAATACACCTGTTTTCTTATCTATGGAATTGCCCGCAGCTGATAAGGAGAAAAAAGCCAAGCCAGCTATGAAGGAAAAAGCAACTTCTAAAAAGAAAGGTAAGAAAAGCAAGAAAGCAGAACCAAAGCCAGAAGCAAAAAAAGAAATGATGGATCCAGAAATGGAGGCCTTTGAAAAGCGCCGCAAAGAAGCGTTAATGAATCACGAAGCACAAGCAGCTACTTTTGCAAAAGCAGGCATTAGCTTTGGTTTCACTACTGCCTCTACCAAGACATCTGACATAGCATCTAACATGAGGAGAATGATAAAAGCAGGTTTGACAGAAGATCAAGCTCTTTCTGCTTTAACTACTGATGCAGCTTCATTACTGGGGCTTTCTGATGTAATGGGAACAGTAGAGAAAGGAAAAATTGCCAACCTGATCATTTCAAAAGGCAAATACTTTGATGAAAAATCAAAAGTACGTTTTGTAATCGTTGATGGACATGTGTATGAATACAACAGTGATTCTGGTAAAGCAGGAGGACGTCCATCAAGGAGATAATCAATTGCTCAACTTATAATATTTAGATATTGATCATGAAAAATATATATACATTTTTATTTGCCATTGCCTTATGTTCTTTCTTGGGTGCACAAACACCTACAGGCGATGTCCTTATCAAAAACGGTACTGTAATTACAGTTACAAACGGTACATTGGAAAATACAGATGTATTGGTACGCAATGGGAAAATCACACAAATTGCAGCTAATATAACAGCTCCTTCAGGAATAGAGGTAGTAGATGCAACAGGCTTATTTGTAATGCCTGGTATCATTGATGCCCATTCACATGCAGCTATTGATGTTGTGAATGATGGTTCAAGGCCCGTTACTTCTGATGTTTTTGTTGGTGATGCTATCGATCCCACAGACATTACCATTTATCGCGCACTAGCAGGTGGTGTTACTGCTATTCACGCTATGCATGGATCTGCCAACGTTATTGGTGGAGAATGTGAAACATTGAAGCTTCGTTATGGGTCTATGGATCCAGCTGACTTAGTGATGGAAGGTGCACCACGTACGATCAAGTTTGCTTTGGGTGAAAATCCAATGCGTGGTCATGGACAAAGAATTCACCCAAGCACACGTATGGGGGTAGAATTTGTCATTAGAGAAGCATTCTCTGAAGGTACAGAATATATGAAAGCATGGGAAAAGTACAATTTAGAAAAAGGAAGTAATTCACAAGCTATTCCACCTAAGTACAACCGACGCCTAGAGACCATTTCGGAGATTCTCAAGGGCAATATCATCATTCACTGTCATTCTTATCGTGCTGATGAAATCTTGATGTTGATGAATGTGTGTAAAGATTTTGGTGTTACAAGACTTTGCTTTCAGCATACCAATGAAGGCTTCAAAGTAGCTCCTGAGCTAGCCGAATTTGGGGCAGGTGCTTCCATATTTGCTGACTGGTGGGCTTACAAGTTTGAAGTATATTATTCTACCGCTTATAATGCGGCTATTTTGACTAAAAACGGAGTAGTTACTTCTATCAACTCTGATTCAGGAGAATTGATTCGCCATTTATTCCACGAGGCAGGGAAATCCCAAAGATATGGACAGTTGACGGATGATGAAGCTTTGGCTTTAATCACCATCAACCCTGCCAGACAATTAGGTGTAGGGGATAGAATTGGATCTTTAGAAGTAGGGAAAGATGCAGATATTGCTGTTTTCAATGCACATCCATTGTCAGTATATGCTGTACCTCAAATGACTTTTGTCGATGGCATAAAGTATTTTGATATTAAGGAAGATGCTGATGACCAGAGGTTGGATGTCAATCCTACTGAAAAAATGCCAACTTTCTATTTAGAGCATGCTCACGAGCACGATCATGACAGATGTATGCAAGGTGCTTATCAAGCGAGCTCATACATATTTGGCTTAAAACGTTAATTAGAATTAACTGAAAAAACTAAAAAAATGAAACTCAATATATTATTTCTTTTTTCTTTCATCTTCCTTGCACAAGCTACACTAGCTCAGCCTCTAACCAAAGCAAGTAAAGGTACGTATGTACTAACCAATGCCACTATCGTAACAGTAACCAATGGCACTGTGGAAGGTGACTTATTGATCCAGAATGGTCAAATAGCAGCTATAGGTGAGGTAAATGCTCCTTCTGGTGCCGAAACCATCGACTGCTCGGGACATTTTATTTATCCCGGTATGATAGACGGCAATACACAGTTGGGTTTAGCTGAAGTTAGTAGTGTAAATCTGACTGTTGATCACAATGAGACGGGTAGTTTTAACCCTCAAATGCAGGCATTAACTGCTGTAAATCCTAATGCGGTTGCTATTCCTGTGACAAGAGTAGGTGGGGTTACTACAGTTGTTGCTATGCCCACGAGTGGTTTGTTTCCAGGTACTGCATCTTTAGTAAATTTAGTAGGTTACACGCCTAATCAGATGTATGCAGGTTTTAAAGGTTTGGCTTTAAACTGGCCCGGAGGCGGTAGAAGAGGTTGGTGGGATAGTAGAACGGATGCTGCTATTGCAAAGCAAAATGCAGAAGCTATGAAAAACCTGAATGATATCATGGATCGTGCTGCTTTAATGGCTAAAATCATGGACAGTGGTCAAACACCTGATTACAATCCTGAAATTGCGGCTATTGTTCCTGTTGTTAAGGGTGAAATGCCTTTAATGATCAATGTTAATCGTTCTACTGACATTACCAAAGCCATAAAATGGGCAAAAGATCGCAAAATAGAAAAAGTGATTTTGATAGGCGTAAGAGAAGGCTGGAGGGTAGCTAAAGAAATTGCTGACGCTGGTTTTCCTGTTGTTACAGGTCCTATCTTAGCTACTCCAACTCGTACTTCTGATCGTTATGATCGTGCCTATGCCAACCCTGGTATTATGCAAAAAGCAGGCGTAAAAGTGGCTATTACTTCCGGTGAAACAGAGAATGTAAGAAACTTGCCATTTAATGCTGGTTTTGCAGCGGCTTATGGCATGGGTAAAGAGGAAGCTCTAAAAGCAGTAACCATTAATCCGGCAGAGATTTTTGGTGTAGCTGATCAAATAGGTTCTCTTGAAGTGGGTAAAAAAGCCAACTTGTTTGTATCTGATGGAGATCCATTTGAGACAAAATCTCAAATTAAATATGTCTTCATAGATGGCTGGCAAGTACCTATGGATAGCAGACACATTAGATTGTATGATGAGTTCCTGGAAAGGAGCCCGGGCTTACGCAAATAAGCAGATTATAAGTTTATGAGATGATAAGGTTAGAAGCTGAAGTTTCACCCTTAACCTTATCATCTCATAAACTCATCAACTAGTTAGACGGAACAACCGGAGTGATATCCAACAACCTCAACCTTCTCTTCTTACCAAATACCACTTTCCTACTGTTTCCAAATACTAAGGGAATTGAAAATGCCAACAAAGCAGAAGTGCCTGTGACAACTGCATCTGATAAGCGATAACTGGTATCCGGATTGCCATCGGTAGCTGTCCCAATGGCAGCAAAACCAGACCAAGCTAAGCCAAAAGTTAGTAAGGAAATTTTGGTTGCTTTAGGCCAGCTTCTACCAAATTGAAAGGCATGTATGTTATCTACACTGATGTATCTATCAGGAAAAACGATGACATTCTGTTCAACTAATAAATCTCTGATGGGCATGGTAACCCAGCCTAATTCTCGAGCATCCTTGGTTTGGAAAGTCAATGGAGTACCTAGAAAGATTTTCTCAGTATTGGCACTTCCTATTTTTTCAATAGAAATAAATTTTTGTGCTTTTAATTGAAGTCCACAAAAAAGGAATAAGACGAACAAAAAAGGGTAAACTAATTTCATTTATTGGCGATGTTAGGTGAAAGTAACGTTAAAACGAGTTCAAAATTCATCATAAGGTTGTTTCCGTATCCTCTAATTGGTATTTAATAAATCTACGAATGATTTTTTTCATAGCTTTTTCAACCGTCTGAAAATCCTGAAACTCCTTCGCTACATAAATAACCATCCAGGCATATTGCGGTTTTTCATTATTCCAATGTTCATACAACTGATGCTTATTGAGACGAAAAGCTTCTTTTACCTTTCTTTTTAGTGCATTGCGCTGTACTGCTTTGGGAAATTTCTTCTTCGATACACTTACTGTAAACTGTACCATCACCCCAGCATCCTGAACCTCACTCTCTAGCCAAACCAAACGCAATGGATATTGTCCAAAAGAGTTTCCTTCTTTAAACATTCTTTCAATAACCTTCCTGCTTTTCAGTCTTTCACTGCTCTTAAAGGTGAAATTCATCTACTACATAACTTTTTAACACTTAAAAATGTGGAATCCTACAAAAATAGGATCTATTCTAATAGGGCAGACAGCGTATTTATGGTTGATGTGAGCGCAGCGCACTCACATCAACCATAAATACGCTATCTACTGGCAATCTAAAAATATAAAAACAAAAACAATGAATTCATCTATCAAGTATTGGTCCGAGTCAGATCGACCGAGAGAAAAGTTATTGAATAAGGGGAAAGAGCAGTTGAGTGATGCAGAATTATTGGCCATCCTCCTTGGGTCAGGTAGTAAGAACGAATCTGCTTTGGCTTTGGCCAGAAGAATGTTGAGCCAATACAACAATTCTATTAGTGAATTACAAAAGGCAGGTATAAGTGAGTTAACTCAATTCAGAGGTATTGGCAAAGTAAAAGCCATTACCATAATCAGCGCTCTGGAATTGGCTTCCCGGGCAGAAGAATCATCATCGCCAATGGTTCAAATAGGCAATAGTCGCAATGCATTCGAAGCGATCAGGCAGCAATTACGTGATCTCAAACATGAAGAATTTTGGGTGATTTTTCTAAATCGAGCCAATCGCATTATCGCTAAAATTTGTATTAGTAAAGGAGGCATTACTGCAACCGTTGTTGACCCTAAAATTCTTTTCAAAAAAGCCTTAGAACATTTTGCTTGTGGCATAATATTAGCACACAATCATCCTTCGGGGAACCTCAAACCAAGTCAATCTGATATCAAGTTAACTCATAAGCTTAAAAATGCAGCCCAATCATTGGACATTAAAATTTTGGATCATTTGATCATTGCCGGAAGTGGATATTATAGTTTTGCAGACGAAGGCGTTTTATAGTTGTTGGTTGTTAGTTCTTAGTTTTTCATGGAGTAAAGCCCACCTTCCCTTCAAAAGTGAGATCATTTAACAACCAAAAACTAAGAACTAACCACTAAATATTCTTGCTTCCGACAACAACTATACCTATTTTTTTGTATTCAATTAGTTAAATACAACCAAAATCACTAGACATTGGCTACTGCAAATAAGAATAAGTTTGATTACATCTTGCTCGGAAGGGTCTTACGCCTAGCTAAACCTTACCAACGCATATTCGTTCTGGCTGCTATTTTAGCCATAGTTGTTGCTCCTTTAGCATCTATACCACCTTATATTGTAAAGGTGATGGTAGATGATTACATCTTCCAATATGACTTGCCGGGCTTAACTCAGATGGCATTTGTGTATGCGGGCTTGCTGATTCTAAGGGTATTGGTTCAATATGCATTTATTTATTCTACCAATTTACTAGGACAGTCCGTCATTCGTGATTTGAGAGTTAGGGTTTTTAACCATTTGACTTCATTGAGACTAACGTATTTTGACCGCACGCCAATTGGTACGTCAACTACCCGTACCATCAATGATATTGAAGCTATTAATACAGTTTTTTCTCAAGGGGTGATCACTATTATCGCAGACTTGCTAACTATTTTTGCAGTAATCGGTGTGATGTTCTATACGAGTTGGAAATTGACACTAATTTGTTTGACAACCATGCCTTTATTGATAATCGCAGGATATATTTTTAAAGAAAAAGTAAAGGCTGCTTATCAAAAAGTACGTACCCAGATATCTAAAATGAATGCTTTCCTTCAGGAGAGAATTACGGGCATGCGTATAGTTCAAATATTTAATGCGGAGAAGCAAGAGATGGAAAAGTTTAAGACCATCAATAGAGATTATACTAAGGCCAATTTGGATTCTATTCTCTATTATGCGGTTTTCTTTCCAGTAGTTGAAATAATATCTGCCATTGCCTTGGGCTTGATGGTTTGGTGGGGTGCAAGAGGTGTGATTAGCAATGATGTGACGATAGGAGCATTGGTTGTATTTCCTATTTTCCTCAACATGCTGTTTAGGCCTGTAAGAATGTTGGCTGATAAATTCAATACTTTGCAAATGGGTTTGGTTGCTGCAGAACGTGTATTTACCTTATTGGACAGAAAAGACCTGATTACCAATGAAGGTACACTCCAGCCAGAAGAAGTGCAAGGTAAAGTAGAATTTGATAAGGTTTGGTTTGCTTACAATGAAAAAGAATATGTACTCCAAGATATCTCTTTTACAGTAAGTCCTGGAGAAACACTGGCTATTGTAGGAAGTACCGGCTCAGGTAAATCTACCATTATCAATATTCTCAATAGGTTTTATGAAATTCAAAAAGGTACTATTAAATTAGATGATGTTGATATAAGTGAATACGAATTAAACCACTATCGCAATTTCCTTGCCATCGTTCTTCAAGATGTATTCTTATTTTCAGGATCAGTTTATGAAAATATTACTTTAAGAGATCCTTCTATTTCAAGAGAACAAGTAATAGAAGCAGCTAAAATGATTGGTGCTCACAAATTCATTGATAGATTACCGGGAGGTTATGATTATCAGGTAATGGAAAGAGGTGCTACACTATCATTAGGACAAAGACAATTAATCTCCTTCGTACGTGCCTTGGTATTTGATCCGGAAATCTTGATTCTTGATGAAGCAACTTCTTCTATTGATCCAGAAACCGAATCGGTAATTCAGTTTGCTATTGAAACCTTGATAGAAAAAAGAACATCGATCATTATAGCACACAGACTTTCTACGATCAAGCATGCCAATAATATCATGGTATTAGAAAAAGGAACAATCAAGGAATTAGGGCCACATGAAGAACTATTGACCATTGAGGATGGTCATTATCGCAACCTTTATGAAATGCAGTTTTTGGAGGTATCAGAGGAAAAAATGTAATTATTCAACTTCTTCAATCAGAAAGAAGCCATCATCTCCCTGTGTTTGATACAAAGGCATCAGTAGCATTCCATCTTTCTCTGCGTAGACAGGTTCACCCTTTGCATGCGCTAAAAGTTGTCCTTTCTTTACTTTTTGAAAGTTCTTATAGCCGGGAATCATTTCAAATTGGTCGCCGGGCTTAATATTGTGACAATACAATAGCCTGGAAACCTTTGGTAAGTCTTTAGAATAGGCAACCAACAATTCATCATATCTATTCTCAACTACACTAGGATCTACTGAACCAATAATTTTCATACAATTAATGACAGCAGCAATGGCTCTATTGACAGAAAGGCGATCTGTATGCATACCCGATTCGAAAGCAATACCAATGATAGGTTTCTCGAGATTATCCGGATTAAAGTAATGCAAGGTTGTTCCCTTCATACCATCTAGCATACCCACAATAACAGGAGCGTGAAGCTCTACAGCTATTCTAACACTTTCCGGATCATCAGTTGCTACAGAAAAGATACCTCCATCTGCAGTAGTCGTATGCAAATCCAATAAGATGATTTTATCAGCAGGATATTTAGCAATAATCTCTTGTACTGTAAGATGCAATTGTTTGAGTTCAAGCCATTCTGCTTTTAAATCTTCATCATCCTTGGCAAGCACCTCATCAACATTGGAGTTGATCCATAAACGGTTGAAGTCATACTCAACAAATCGTTTGCCATCTTTGAGTGCTTGAAGGTTGCCTTTTAAGCCAATAAAGTTTCCTGCATATTCAAAAAATGGATTTGAAAACCTTTCTCTTCTCAATAATTCAAAAATAATTTCCAATGCTTCTACCCCGGCCGGTTCGTTGCCATGCATTCCTGCTAAAACGATTAATAGTGGTCCTTCTTTATTGCCTTCGTATCTTCCAATAAGTCTTTCTTCCATATACATCTCTTTGCTCATGATTGTATAAGTAGTTCCTTTTAAGCAAGTTAGGTTTGAAATTTAGGGATACAATAGATTGCGGCTGCCGGCCGCAATCTATTGTATCCCTAAAAAGCTACTTTCCCTCGACAAATTATCGAAAGAAATACAAAGGTAAGAAGTAAAAAGTCATTCACTAAGATGATTCTTGTATGAATTGCATAATACGGCATCGTCAAGTTATTCCAACTTGACAATAAATGGGAGCAATAAACTGTAGTAAATTGATTAAACGCTTTGTAGAGATAGTATTAAATGCATGTTTCCTAAGCAAAAAGACTCTGGGCGGTAGTCTTCTGTTGTCTAAGTTCAAGCGTACTTGTAGTAAAACCTAATTTCTTGAAAAAAGATAATATGGGATTTTTAGGTTCTACCCTCAATGCAACATCTCCATCAGCTAGATCTAGAGCCTGTCGCATCATTTCTTTTAAGATCAGCTCATCTTTTGCCTTTTTCCGATCTACCGTAACATAAAGAAACAGGCAGCTAGCCTGATATCCTTTCATTCCAGTATTGTTGGCAATAATAGCTGCGACAATTGTTTCATTTTCAACCACTGAAAGTGCAAATCCTCCAAATGAAGGCTTTTCTTTCAATGCATAGCCCAAAGCTTCAGCAACATTTTTCCTAACAGCACCTTCCTGATAAGTGCAGATAAAATCAATTAATTGCCTCTTCTCAAATGGACTCATGCCTGAAAACGAATTGTAAAGTTTCGTTTTACGATCCATTGCAGTATACTTTAAATGCGGAATTTGGATTTTATAAATGTATGGATACGCTCAGAAGGAATGATTTTTTAAGCTCTTTTCAAATTGAACAAAGTAAAATTATTCATATTGGACTTGTAATTTACATTTTTTTCATGGTTTTGTTCATTTATTTTTGGTTTTTTGCTATGAAAACAAAATAAACATGAAAAAACTTAGTCTCTACTTACTATTATGTTTCATTGGTTTGAATAGCCTAAAAGCACAAACCAATGATCACCTTGCCAAAATTGATGTTGAAATTCTTAGAAACATGGATAATAACGATCTAATCGATTGTATTATTTTAATGAAGGACCAAGCGGATGTTTCTTTTGCTAAGCAACTGAAAACTAAAAGCGAAAAAGGTGCTTATGTTTTTGGAAAACTTCGAGCTAACGCTCAATCTACTCAAAAAGAAGTTCTGGAAATTTTGGATAAAACAAAGTCTAACTATGATGCTTTTTACATAGTCAATGCCATTCGCACTACGACTTCCCCTGAGTTGCTTAGAGAAATAGCTCAATTAGAATCCGTAGCTAATATTCAACCCAATCCCTGGACAAAATTTCAAGGTTTTGCTACTGATGATAGTCCTGTTTTTAGCTCAAGAACACTCAACTGGAATCTCGAAAAACTAGAAATAGAAAAAATCTGGCAACAGGGATACACAGGTAAAGGAGTGATAATAGGCGGACAGGATACAGGCTATGATTGGGACAATATTTTTATTGCACGCCAATACAGAGGTTGGCAAGATGACAGTGAAGATCATAATTTTAACTGGCATGATGCTATTAGCTCAATTAGCCCACTACATGAAGAAGCGAATCCTAATCCGAGCAATAATCCTTGTGGATTAGACTTGGATACTCCTTGTGATGATAATGGACATGGCACTTACACGATGAGCCTGGCATTAGGAGACGATGGTACCAATGATCCTCTAGGCTTAGCATTGGAAGCTCAATGGATAGGATGTAGGAATATGGAAAGAGGTTGGGGCTCACCCGCTTCTTATATAGAATGTTTTGAGTGGTTTTTAGCTCCTTATGATAGAAGCGGAAATAACGCCAATCCTGAGTT
>JBCBCD010000094.1:0-12520 GCA_038530915.1 Bacteroidota bacterium | reverse complement strand
GAACGACTTGGTTAGAAGAACTCATAGGAGTTGCCCAGGCAGGCCCAAATGAGTTGCAATTTGTTCGTGAAATTGCTCTTGAGGCCCTTGATCGCTTTGATGAACTCATTCTTCCTTACTCCACTGTTGTCTGTATCAATAAGGATAACCTTCCTTCTCGAACTGAACTAATGACTTGGAGCGCTGAAGATTTTGTTCATTCCTTAACCCATTATCAAAGATACAATGGTCATTTCAATCCTGATCTAAGACAACTGCTTCATACATCCTATAAGTTAGCTGCGGAAAGTCGCGATATTTTTATCCCTGCTTTAAAAAAACATGCAGAACTCATTGGCGACAATATAACAGACAATATTCTAAACAGACATATTAAACCTATATTTTTATGAGTCTCGAACAAACATGGAGATGGTATGGTCCAAAAGACCCTGTTTCTTTATCAGACATAAAAATGGCAGGAGCTACCGGAATTGTATCTGCCCTCCACCACATCCCAATTGGAAAAGTATGGTCTGAAGAAGAAATTACTAAAAGGAAAAATGAAATTGAGTCTATAGGACTGTCATGGTCAGTTGTGGAAAGTATCCCCATCCATGAAGACATTAAGAAAAGAGAAGGAAACTATCAAAATTATATATCCAACTACCAACAAAGTATACGCAACCTGAGTAAATGTGGGATAGATACAATCTGTTACAACTTTATGCCTATACTGGATTGGACTAGAACAGATCTTGCTTATCCAATGCCTGATGGATCAACTGCTCTTAGGTTTGACCTACTAGAATTCGCCGCTTTCGAACTATATCTATTGGAAAGAACAGGAGCAGAAACTGAATATTCATCAGAACAAAAGGAAACAGCAAAAAAATTGTTTGACTCCTGGACAGAAGAGAAAAAAGAGCAGATCATCAGAAACATTATTGCCGGATTACCTGGTTCTGATGAAAGTTACACCTTGGAAACACTAAGAGCTATGCTGAAGACCTATGACGGAATTTCAGCTGATCAATTAAAGGAAAACTTATACAACTTCTTAAGGGACATTGTTCCTGTAGCAGAAGAATCCGGAGTATATATGGCCATCCACCCAGATGATCCTCCCTACCCTATCCTTGGTTTACCTAGGGTTGTAAGTACAGAAGTTAATGCAAAACAATTATTAGAAGCTTACGACAGCCCAAATAATGGACTTTGTTTTTGTACAGGATCGTATGGAGTTAGAACAGATAACGACCTTATAGGAATGATTCAAAGATTGGGGTCCAGAATTAATTTCATACATTTAAGAAGCACAACACGCGATGCAGTTGGTAATTTCTATGAAGCAGACCATCTAACTGGAGATGTAGACATGTATGAAGTAATGAAAGCACTGCTTGCAGAGCAAAGTAGTAGAATCAACTTAGGCAGAAAAGACTTTAGAATGCCTATGCGTCCAGATCATGGTCACCAAATGCTGGATGATCTAACGAAAAAGACCAATCCAGGATATTCTGCTATCGGACGATTGAGAGGCTTGGCTGAATTACGCGGACTAATGCTGGGAATCGAAAAATCTGTACCATAATGAAAAAAAGGCTATTTTATTTATCCTGTTTTTTGCTAGTCAATTTGAGTTTACCTCAATTGACTTTTGCACAAGATCAAAATACCCAATCTAAGAAGAGACCCAATATCGTCTTCATTATGTCAGACGATCATGCTTATCAAGCCATTAGTGCGTATCAAAATCATTTGATACAAACACCTAATATCGATCGCATTGCACAAAACGGCATGTTATTCACTAATGCTTGTGTTTCGAATTCGATTTGCGCTCCCTCACGAGCAGCTATTCTGACAGGCAAGCACAGTCATATCAATGGGAAAGTAGACAACAGGATGCCTTTTGATACCAATCAGATCACATTCCCACAAATTTTTCAAGATGCCGGCTACCAAACTGCCATGTTTGGAAAGCTACATTTTGGCAATAATCCCAAAGGGTTTGATCAGTTTAAGATTTTACCCGGACAAGGTCATTATTACAATCCTGCTTTTATTACGAAAAACGAAGGTAGAATTCAAGTAGAAGGATATGTGACAGACATCATTACTGAAATGACCATCAACTGGCTGGAAGAAGAAAGAGAAGACGATAAACCTTTCATGTTATTCTATCTGCATAAAGCACCACATAGAGAATGGTTGCCAGCTCCTCGTCATTTCAAAGAATATGTTGGGAAAACTTTTCCTGAACCTCCTACCCTATTTGATGAATATGAAGGCAGAGGTAACGCAGCCAAAGAAGCAGAAATGAATTTGCTTAAACACATGAACTGGGCTGGAGATTCAAAACTCAAACCACAGGATATGGAAGAGCTAGGAATACCTCCTACTTCTGATTGGGATAAAAATGCATATGCCAACATAAGCAAGCGTATGACTCCGGCTCAATTAGCAGAATGGAATGCGACCTATGAACCGATGATAGAAGAGTTCAAAAAGAACTATCCCAACATGAATGAGAAAGATCTCATGAGGTGGAGATTCAACAGATACATGCAAGACTATCTGGCTTGTATTGAATCGGTAGATGAAGGAGTCGGAGAAGTGCTAGATTATCTTGAAAAAAATGGTCTGGATGAAAACACCATCATTGTGTATACTTCTGATCAGGGTTTTTACTTAGGGGAACACGGATGGTTTGACAAGCGCTTCATCTACAATGAGTCGTTCAAAACTCCTTTGCTAATTCAATGGCCCAATAACATACAAGCCGGTACCCAAAATACTAAAATGGTACAGAATATTGATTTTGCCCCGACCTTTCTCGAAGCTGCAGGTATTTCAATACCTAAAGACATGCAGGGTGAAAGTATAGTACCTCTTTTAAAAGGAAAAGATGAAAAGTGGAAGCGAGAAGCTGTTTATTACCATTATTATGAATATCCGGCAGTACATATGGTCAAACGCCACTACGGTATAGTAACAGAAGATTTTAAGTTGGTGCACTTTTATGATGATATTGATGAGTGGGAATTGTATGATCGAAAAAAGGACTTGCTTGAAGTTCAGAATGTATATGATGATCCAGCTTACGCTAAAACAGTCAAAAAGTTAAAGAAGGAGTTGAAAAAGCTTAGAAAGTACTATAAAGACTCTGAAGAGAGCGATCAAAGATATATCCGCTTACATAGAGAATTTACGAAGAAGTAATAATTAAGAGTTGAGGTTACCAATTTTTCCCTACTTGATACTTCCGTCTACCTGCTTCTTTTTATTTCCATTTACTTTTCACAAAACAAAATGGAAATATAGAGGCTATGGAGACAGTTACGTTTTTTGTTTCTTCAAAAAAGATTCATCAAAAAGAAAAGAGAAAAAACTTATCCTTATTACTATTAATATCATACTGTAGTATTGTTTTATTTACCTGTTCCTGCAATTCTATTAAGCAGGATACAGGTATTTATTATAATATTCTTGATTACGGAGCCCAGTCAGACTCTACTTCCATTAATACTTCTGCTATTCAAAAAGCAATAGATCAGGCTAGTGCAAATGGTGGTGGTATAGTCATCGTCCCTCCTGGTATTTACAAAACCGGCACCCTCTTTTTGAAAGACAATACTACCCTGGAGATCATGTCCGGTGCTACCATATTGGGTTCTGCAAATATTGAAGACTATACCCAAATGACCTGGGGACACAACAAAGACAGACAACCCTATCACCTGGTCATGGGCTTCAATGCCAAAAACATTGAAATCCGTGGTGGAGGTACGATTGATGGTAATGGCCCGGCTTTTTGGAAAGATTATGATCCCACTAAAGATCCTCAATGGATTATGGCGAAGGAGTTAAAAGTGAGTCCGATGCTGGAAATCCAAAATTGTGAAAACGTTCGCATTAAAGATATCGAACTCAAAACCGGTGGTGGATGGACAGTCCATTTATACGACAGCAAACAAGTGCAGATTCAGGGGATTCGACTCATCAATAATTTATTTGCTCCCAATGGAGATGGTATTGATATCACCGGAGGTGCAGACATCACCATCAGTGATTGCATCATCAAAACCTGCGACGATGCCGTTTGCTTAAAAACCACTTTCGATAGCGGTACCTGTAAAAGGGTTACCGTAGCCAACAATGTGATAGAATGTAGTTGTGTAGCTCTAAAGATTGGCAATGAGTCATTTAGAGATATTGCTCAAGTTACCTTCACCAATAACGTCATTTACAATTCCTCTCGTGCTTTTGGACTATATGCAGAAAGTGCAGGTAAAGTGGAAGATGTTCTTATCAGCAATACGATCTACGATTCTAAATCTCCCTTCATCTACAACAGGCCCATTCACATTTCTCTCATGAAAAGAGAAGGTCCTAGCGGTGCTGCCGGAAATGCAACCCACAAACCTGAAGTGGTCCTACAAGATGATGAAGGCAGAGAACCGGTTCTCAGAAACATCATGATTAGCAACTTTATTGGAAAAACAGAAGGCCGTATACTCATTACAGCAGAACCTGACAGAATGATAGAAAATTTAACGCTACGTGATATACAGCTGGATTATCCGTGGATAGAAGACCCTGTTCCTAATATCGAAAGAGCTAAGAGTGGTCAGTTTTCTCCCATGAATCCTAATGCCAAAAAAGCAAAGGCTGCCATGGTCATTGAAAATGTACAGAACCTGGTAGTTGAAAACTTCCACATCAATTGGCCAACAACAGATGAAGTACCAGCCGATTGGCGCTTTCCCAAACGCATAGCCAACGGAACCTTGGATTCCTTCTATCCGGATTATAGCCGTGCCCGTCAGACAGAACTTAGTGCTATTTGGGGAAGAAACATTCAGGGAGGTTACATCCGTGCGCCTTTGGTACAATCCTCTGACGCTTCTATGCCTACTTTAGACATCCAAAATTCAAAGCTTAAAATATTACAATAAAACATGAAGACCTTACATACCATCCCCTTGTTTTTGTTGTTGATCTGTTTATGGAGTTGTGAATCTTCAACTGGTACTCCTAATCAAGAAACTACATCCACTCAATATTCCGGAATAAATCCGGCTGATTCACTCATCATCCTTCAAAATGATTTACTCTCTGTACAAATTGAACAATACGGAGGTCATTTTACAGGAATAGAACTCAAAACTAATCCAATCAATCCACTGACTTGGGGAGTCACAGCCGAACAAATGCCGCTCAACAACCAGAATGGAGCACCTTTCAAAGGACATTTTCTTTGTCTGGGACGTTGGGGCAGTCCTTCAGATGGAGAAAAAGAAGCAGGCATTCCACACAATGGAGAACAGTCCAATACTTTATGGAATATTAGTGTGCTAAATAATGATGCCGTCCAAATGTCTAATGAAGCTCCTCTTGATGGATTAACGGTGGAAAGAGAAGTTCGCCTAATTGAAAACCAAGCTGCCTTTATAGTGAAGGAGACATTTTCCAACACGCATTCTCTGGGAAGAGTCAGTAATGTGGTACAACATGCTACCATTGGACCTCCTTTCCTAACTACACAAACACTTTACAACTCCAATGCAAAAAAGGGTTTCAATCAAAAATTTTCTTATCCCAATCCACATGCTTACGAATACGAATGGCCAATGGCCATAATAGATACAACCGATAACAGTACGAATGATCTTAGGAAAAATGATGCAGTAGACAATTTCGTTTCTACTCACCTATTTGACCAGTCGGATGAATATGGCTGGGTGAGTGCTTATGATCCAAATACAGGTATAATCCTGGCCTATATCTGGAAATTAACTGAATATCCATGGATCAATATTTGGAGCCATTTTGAGGCAGGGAAACCTTTCGCAAAAGGACTTGAATTTGGAACCACTGGCATCGGTCGTCCTTACAAGGGACTATTGGAAACGGATACTCGCTTTCATGGTGTTAATTCCTGGGAATATATGGATGCTGGCCAACAAGAAGAAAAAACCTACCTGGTGATGATGATGGATATCGGTAACACACAAGAGAATCCAAGCATTAGTTTAAGCAAGAATGAGATTTCAGTGAATGGAAAAAAAGTAATGGACAATCCACTTTAGTTACCTCAACAATTTAAGCTCTATGAATGCCAATAAAACCACTGTACTTTTCTTAATCTGTCTATTTGTTCCCTATTTTGGTTTTTCTCAATTAAAGCTTCCACAGTTTTTTAAGGATGGGATGGTGCTACAAAGAAATAAAGCCGTAAAGATTTGGGGTTGGGCCAACCCCAAAACCACGCTGAAGCTTACTTTTAATGACCAAACTCATGAAACTGAGGTTGATAATGACGGTCAATGGATGGTTAGCTTGCCCTCCATGAAAGCTTCTGATAAACCTCAAACCATATCAATTACCAATACAGATACTCAACTGGATATAAAAAATGTATTGATAGGCGATGTTTGGATTTGTTCAGGTCAATCCAATATGGATTGGTCCATTAAGAGTTTCCCCTATGCTGAAAAAGAACAAGAGGAGGCCAAATTTCAAGGCATACGTGTATTTAAAGTAGAGAAGGACTTAGCAGCCTCGCCTAAAGAAGATTTACCTGGTGGTAAGTGGCTAAGTGCTGAAGGTGATAATGTGCTTCATTTTTCGGCAGTTGCTTATTTCTATGGAAAATACCTTCACAAAGAACTCAATGTTCCAATCGGGCTTATTGTCAGTGCATGGGGTGGTACAAATGTAGAGGCTTGGACACCACCAACAAATTGGACGGCTTTCCCTGAGATTGAGCAAGTATTTCTCCAAAAACAAAAAGACTTGAATTCCTTGAGTCTGGAAGACAAACAAAAAGCGTTTGCAAAAATCATAAGTCAAAATGTACTTACAGGCATTGGATTAGAAGAAAACTGGCAAAAACCAGAAGGTAATTATGAGGACTGGGCTCCCATTATCATTCCTCAAGAGAAAGGCAATTCGATTTTTAAGAATATGGATGGAGCCGTTTGGATGCGAAAAAGGTTTGAGATTCCACTCCCTTTCAGAGGCAGAAATCTAAGGTTTAACCTTGGTCAGATGAACGATCATGATATAGTCTGGATCAATGGTCACAAAGTGGGAGAATCTAATAGCAAGCTCGATTGGAGAAATTATATCGTAAAAAAAGAGCTTATACAAGAAGGCTTCAATGAAATTGTAGTGCGTGTTTTTGATTATGATGGGGATGGTGGTTATGTGACTGATCCTTACTTTATCAATTTTCATCCGGTTGGAGATCGCCAAGGCTATCATCTTTTGAGTGGCGATTGGAAATACAAGGTAGGTAAAAAGCTCCAACAGCCACTGAAAATCCCCAAACTTCCTACCAATAAAGGCGCATTGGCCAATACTAGTCCCAGTTCGTTATACAACCAAATGATACATCCCTTGCGCAAACTCGCTATCAGTGGGGCCATCTGGTATCAGGGGGAATCCAACAGTACTCGAGGATATGAGTACAAAAGTATTTTTCCTGCTATGATTAAAGGTTGGCGAGCTGCTTTTCAGCAAGGTGACTTTCCATTTCTCTTCGTACAACTTACCAACTATCATGGCAAAAGTCGTGATGGACAGTTTAGCAACTGGCCTGAACTCAGGCAAGCACAGGCAGAAGCACTTGAGCTTCCCAAAACAGGAATGGCAGTCATTCTAGACATTGGTGAATCGAAAAATATACATCCAAAAAACAAACAAGATGTAGGTAAGAGATTAGCACTTGCCGCCCTAAATATTCACTACAAACAAAAAACACCTTACCAGGGACCAAGTATTTTGAACTTAAAAAGAAAGAAAGAGGCTTTGATAGTAAGTTTTGACCATACTTGTGAAGGACTTAAGCCTGGTCTTGAAGAAACATACAATGACTTGTCAATCAATCATTTTGAGCTGGCAGGTGAAGATGGTGTTTTTCATCCTGCTCAAGCCCGTATTATTAATTCCAATCAGCTTAAAGTATGGAGTAAAGACGTAAGCATACCCAAGCACTTAAAATATGCCTGGAAAAACGATCCCGTTAATGCCAACTTATACAATAGCTGTGGCTTACCTGCGGCGCCTTTTAGAACAGACATCTGGGAATGGGAAACAAAAGGCAACAAATACATTCACCTGGTAAAATAGTAGTTATGCTCGTTAATAAATCAGCTAAAAGTCTTTTCCTACTTGTACTAATGCTTTGCTCGAGCCTTCCAGCCTTTGCACAAATAAAAGTAGCCTGTGTAGGTAATAGTATCACTTATGGATCAGGCATCAAAAACAGAACTGCTTACAGCTACCCCGCACAGCTTCAACTCATATTGGGTAACGAATGGGAAGTAAAAAACTTTGGTGTGAGCGGACGTACTATGCTCAAAAAAGGGAATCAACCCTTATGGAAAGAAAAAGCCTTCTCTGATGCATTAGCCTATCAACCGGATGTTGTCATCATAAAATTAGGAACGAATGATTCCAAGGATTTTAACTGGAAATACAAAGATGAGTTTAGTGTAGACTATCAAGCGATGATAGATACATTCACTCAAGTCAGTAATCCGATGATATTCGTTTGTCGACCGGTACCCGCTTTTGGCAATCAATGGAATATCGATAGTCTGGTCATAGTTGATGAAGTGATCCCTCAAATTGAAGCAGTAGCTCAAAGCAATGACTTACAAGTAATTGACTTATTTAATCCCTTCCAAAATCACAAAGCACTTTTTCCTGATTTAATCCACCCGAATGGACATGGAGCTGCTCTAATGGCCGGTATTATTTCTAAGTACCTGCTGAAAAGTTATACTCAAATACTAGAAAATAAAATCAATAATCACCATAAAAAGAACTAAAACTATGAGCTATACAACCAAAACGACTTTAACAAGATGCCTGGTCATACTAGGTATAATGGCCCTGAGTTTTTCGCTTTCCGCTCAAGAAGACGAATTTTACCACGATCTATACGATAGCATGCATGACAGCCCCATGCAACAGAAATTTAGAAAGTTGGCTCCCATGCCTTTTGGCGTAGTTTTCCTTCCCTGGGCAGGAGCTACCGAAGATGACCTCCGCCACCACTTTCGATTGATGAAGAAACTAGGTTTTACCAACCTAAAACAAACCATGAGTACGCCTGAATGGCCTACAAAAGAAACACTAAGAATCGCTCTTGAAGAAGGTATCATCCCATTTTGGTATGGTGAAGGTGGATGGGAAGATATCACTCCAGAATTATTGAAAAATTTGGGCTTACTAGAGGATATGAGCATAGTTGAAGCCAGAGAAAATCCTAAAATGTTGGCCCATCAAAAGAAAGTCTTAGAAAAGCATCTCTCTACCTGGCGTTCTCCACTGCCAGGGCAAGATAAATTCAAAGCCTACAAGCATGAGCCCGATTCTTATCTAAGACCCGCTGATGTAGATTTATTCAAAGAATGGGTTAAAAAAAAATACAAAACCATAGATGAATTGGCACAAGCATGGAACCAATATGAAGTAGGGATTACAGCTAACCCTTATAGATCATGGAGAGATTTTGACAATGATCCGCTTGTTAAGTATGACGAAAACGATCAGTACGTAATCATCCCTAGAAGTGGAAGAGAATATGGAAAAGTAAAAGATGTCCTTCGCTTTAAAGCAGATATGTACCTTGAAAACGTCAAGTTTTTCAAGCAAAACCGCTATCCTGAACAGCCTACACGTGCAGGTGGAGAAATGGGTTTGTTTTTGCCTTTTGCTTCCAGAGCAACTGATATGGAAGGCATTGCTGAAACCATGAAGGACAGAGGTTCTTTTTATCCATCCATCCACTTGGCATGGCACTATGAAGAAGTAGGCTACGAAGTGGCGCCTTGCATTTATATGCAATCCTCCATTTCTACCGATTGGTTCAAAGGTGGATGGGCAGCTACCTGGGAAAGTACGGGTGGTCCACAACAACTTTCGGGTGGTAAAGGCTGGAACGTTCTTTCTCAATTCGAAACAGCTGGCTTTACCGTCAATGAAGGAACGATGACACAATTATTGTTGTCTTACCTTGCAGGCGGCTTTAAGGGCGTAGGACTCTGGTCTTGGAACTACAGAAATGCAGGCTGGGAATCTGGTGAATATGCCCTACTAAACAGACAATTGGAAGCTGGTCCACGTGCCATCAGAGCTGGTAAGATCGCTCAGGCTGCCAATAAATACCGAGATGAAATCTGGAAAGCGCACAAAGAGCCATATGTAGGCGTATTGGTCAACTGGGACAACGAAGCCATCTGGGCAGCTGTAGCCGGTCCTGGACGTACTCACTTCAAGCACTACCCAGTTAAAGCTCGTATTGGCATCAGCAGAGCATTGATCAACGCAAACATTCCATGGGAACATGTGACTCCTATTGACCTCAAAAAAGGCTTAAGCAAACGCTACAAAGTAATTTACATGCCAGCTCAGTCCGCTATCAATGAAGAATTATTCTCTATCCTGGATGAATTTGTTCGCAATGGTGGTCGTCTGGTAATGGATGCTCCTGGTGGTTGGTGGGATGAACAAGGTAGGATTCTAAAGACCGGAGATGGTACTCCTTTTGAGAAAATATTTGGTGCTTCTATAACAGATATGCAATATTCAAACAATGTGGTACAAAAAATCAAAGAAGAAGCATTAGATGGTTTTTATTTTGAAATTAATCCTACCACAGCTACTGTTTTGGAAAAATTCAAATCCGGCCTTCCATCAGTGACCGAGCACAAATATGGTAAAGGTAGTGCGGTAATCTTAGCGGCTGATGCTTCTTATGCAATGAGAGCTCCTGGTAATGAGTCTATGGAGAAATGGACTTTACAACACACCATGGGCACATTGGAATCTCCTTACTCCTGTGATGATGCCATCGTTTATCGCTTAGCAGCTCCTGATGCTGATCACTATTTCTTTATCAATGATGATGAAGAAATAGCAGTTAGACTCAATTTCAGAAAATACAATTACTCAAAAGTAACAGATCTTATAACGGGAGAGTCTTTGAATCTTGGAGCTCCTATTGAGTTGGAAGCTTATAGTGGTAGATGGTTAAGGTTTGAAAAATAAAAATATGCGGTATACAAGTATCCTGGTCACCCTGAGCTTATTTTTTTTAGGCTCAGGATGTCAAAATCATCAAATTACGCTCCCTGCTGAAAATACCTTTGAAGCACTTCCGTATGTCAATCCCATGCTTGGAGTTGATGGCGGCAATGTGTTTGGTGGAGTCAGTTTGCCTTTCAGCATGATGCGATTGGGTCCGGATGTACAACCCAACAACATTACCAATGGCTATCGCAGCAATCGACCTATTAAGGGGTTTAGTCACACCCACCTCAGTGGTACAGGTGGTGGGCCCAGATATGGCAATTTTTTGACCATCCCACAAGTTGGGCCCGTAGACATAGAAGACTATGTTTCTTTGAAAAAAGTCAATGAATACAGCGCTCCAGGTTTTTATCAAGTACGATTAGCCAGAAAAATAGGAGACGTTAACGTCAAACTAAGTGCGACAGAAAGGGTAGGTTTTCATGAATATGAGCCTTATACATGGAGAGGAGAGGATATCTTAGACTTCAATATCCTACTGGATATTAGTCATGGCAATACGCGTGGCAAAGCCAATGATCATCGCTGTACAGGCGGTGATTTGCAAATCCTTTCTGATAGTACCTTGTCGGGCTGGGCTTCATTTATCGGTGGTTGGGGTAGTGATAGTCCCTATAAGATCTATTTCTACGCCATTTTTGATACACCTTTCCAAGCCAGTGGTGTATGGGAAGGAGATGAATTCTACCCCAATGAACAGAAAAGACAGGATCGCTCAGCCATCAATAAAGAATTCTCTGATTTTGGGGCTTATGTAAGTTTTAAAGCTCGACAAAACCAAAAATTTAGCCTGAAGCTTGGCATTTCTTTCATCAGTGAAGAAAAAGCCAAAGCGAATATTCAAAATGAACTCCCTCATTGGAACTTCAACCAGACCCGAGTGGAGGCCGAAGAAAAATGGGATGATGCTTTGACAAAGATTAAAGTATCCGGGGGCTTACTGGAGGATAGAGTCAAGTTTTATTCTATGCTTCGAAATACAATGATTATGCCTACGGATGTAGATGGTGAGAACCCAAAATGGGACAGTGATGCACCTCATTACTGGGAACACTACTGTTTATGGGATGTATACCGCACAGTCATGCCACTACATACGCTGATTATCCCCGAAAGACAAACAGAGATTCTCAATAGCTTGCTCGATATATACGAGTACGAAGGCTGGTTACCAGATTCCTGGATAGCTGGACATTATTCCAATGTTCAGGGGGGATCGAATGCTGACATCGTTTTTGCAGACGCCATGGTAAAAGGCTTGAGTGGATTTGATAAGCAAAAAGCTTATGAGGCTATGAAGAAAAACGGGAAAGTAGCAAGTGACAATCCTGAGAAGTATGGCAGGCGACTCGATGATTACATTCGTTTTGGGTATTTGCTACCCAGATCAAATACCGGGGCTGTCTCCAGAACCATCCATGGTTCTGGAGAC
>JBCBCD010000093.1:0-12654 GCA_038530915.1 Bacteroidota bacterium | reverse complement strand
TTTAATCAAATCTCTTAAGGCTGAAGGAAAGTCTTTTGAATATGAAATTTATGAAGACATCGAAGGTGGGCACGCTTTTGATAGATTAGATACTAAAATAGCTAAAGAGGTAAGAGTAAAAGTTTATAAATTTTTGGCTGGGTACTTAAATCCGAATAAGCCAATTACAAGCTTAGAGGCATTGCAGAAAGCTGCTTATAGGTTTTAATGATAATTTGCAATGACCTTTTGTTGATAAAATCAGAAGCACTTTTTTTTCGGCAAAAGTAAAACAGCAATTACTTTGTTATCGACTCATATTTTTTTTGTTACTTGTTATAAGTAAAAGCTCAAAAAATGGATGCAAATAATTCACCGGCCCTCGCATTAGACAGTCCGATCGTATTAGCTGCAGAGCAATATGTAATCAGTTTGCTTAGTGACAATCTTACAGAAGATCATTTATACCACAACCTGCCTCATACGCTTTCTGTAAAAAATGGCGTCATTGCTATAGCCAAATCTGAAGGAATTGAAGGGAAAAAACTAGAAATCCTACAATTGGCTGCATTATTTCATGACTGTGGCTTCATTAATGTCTATGATGGCCATGAAAAAGAGAGTCAAAAAATAGCAGAGCAGTTTCTTAGAAATCGTCAATATCAGGAAGAAGACCTGATCAAGGTGCTTGAATGCATTGATGCAACTATTCCTTCAAAAGAGCCCGTCAATAAGCTTGAAAAGATCATTAAAGATGCAGATCTCATTAACCTTAGTAGCAATAACTATCCTGTATTACTTACTGCTTTAAGGCACGAATGGTCAGTGTTTATGAATAGTTCATTTGAAGATCCGGAATGGTATGAAATGAATGCGAAATTCTTAAAGGATCACCATTATTATACCAAAGGAGCTGTAAAATTATTTGACGAAAAGAAAAATGCCAACAGGAAGTACCTGAAAAAGATGGCAAAAAAAGAACGTGAAAAAAATGCCAAACTTGTTGATAAAGGGAAACTGACTAATAATAAAAGTGCGCAAATGATGTTCAAAACCTCTTTGCGTAACCACTTGGATCTGAGCACATTGGCTGACAACAAAGCCAATATCATGTTGAGTGTCAATGCCGGTATTATTACCATCGGCATGCCTTTGGCAGTAACCTACATACAAGGTAATTATTACCTGTTGATTCCCATTATAGGGCTACTATTCACTTGTTTGGTGTCAATGATTTTTGCCACTTTAGCAACACGCCCGATCTCAATGACAGGTGATACTACCGATGAGAAGATCAAAAAAGGGGAGTCCAATTTGTTCTTCTTTGGAAATTTCTATAAGATGGATTTCAAAAGGTATCAGGAAGGAATGAATCAGGTGATAGAAGATGAAGAGAAACTTGAGAATTCCATACAAAGAGACTTGTTCTTCTTGGGTAAATCCCTGGGAACTAAATATCGACAGCTCAGAATTTGTTACAATGTCTTTATGGTTGGTATTATCGCATCTGTTCTACTTTTCTTTATTACCTACCGTATATTTGTCATGTAGAAATAGTGTTTAGAAGTTTAAGGGTGTAAAAGTTTAAAATCAAACCTTTACACCCTTAAACTTCTAAACTAACAATATCTAATCCAGTGGCTTAACTGTTACACGTAAAGCTTTCAAACCTTGAACACCCTGTAATTTTCCTAGTGTTAGATCTTCCACCTCATCTGTGATAAAGCCTCTGGCCTTCATATATTCAAAATATTCTAAGTATTCCTGCTTATCCTTTTCCTGCAAGTAAACAATTGCAATCTTTCCAGCGACTGTTAATCGTTCACTTGTACCTTGTATTACAGCTTTATCTATCCGCTTTTTGAGAATTTCATACCTAACATTGTAAGCTCCATCTACATCAAACTTTTTCTCATCCATTCTAAACTGAATAGAAAGAGGCGTATTATAAGCAAAGATCAGTTGAGCCGTAGTTAAGGCAGTAGGCAGCTCAGGTTGAATCATATCTACCAGTTGTGTCACTTCATACATAGTGATCAATTGCCACAACCTTAGATTTCTAAGATGCATTTCAGTATAACCTCCATGTCTAAGCATTGCATCCCCTATGTACATATCGTACTCTACCCCGTCTGTTTTGTATTTTTCAAAATAATGAGGTAGTATGAGTTGTGCCTCTTTTTGCTTTTGATCGATGAGGTTACCGATTCTATTGTTGACTATAGTAACACTATCTTCATATTCTTTTCGCTTTTTATAGATGATCTTAAGTTCAGAATCTAATTCATCGTAATAGTTGTAGATCTGATGGGTTAAGTCAGGTACATTGACTTGCAGATAATCAAAGATTGGGTGCACTTGTGTATGTAATAATTCCACCAACCTCGATTCATCATTGGAGTTAAATTCTCTTTGTAAATCCCTCAAGCCTTTTTCAACCATCAACAAAACCTGATCTGCTAGAGGGAAGTTGATAAAGGCCTTACTCAAATTAAGCAACTTAGAAGCACGCATCAGGTTATCAATCAAATCAGCCTGTATGGATGCATTACGCTTTGTTGAAGAACTCACAATATCCGCTTGTCCATACAATGGGAAGACATCCTTAAAGACAATAGGTTCCATGGAGGCATGCTCAGCACTATTCTCTCTTTTTTCTAACAAATTATAAGATGCTTCGATAAAACGCCACTCTACAGATGGGTGCACAGCTGTAAATTGTTCTCTAATGACTGCTTCTATTTGGTTGTCAATTTCTTCTCGACTTCTTTCAACAGCCAGACTAAACATACTGGTAATTTCCTTAAGCTTATGCTCTTTAAAGCTATGTAAAACAAAAGGAGTAGGAGAAGCAATCTCCAGGAGACCAATAACGCGGCCATCTTTATTTTTTAGTGGTTGAATGATCACACTTCTTATTCCTTCTTCCATGAGTTGTCGTTCTATGGGAGTAGGATTTTTTATCATCTCTAAGTCTTCCACAATAACACTCTCCTTGTATTTACAAGCTTTCTCATGAATAGAACCTCGGTTGGTACTTTCCAGTAAACGCTCTTGTCGATCTGCTAGAATATCAAATCGAATCCTGTATTTATGTGAAACGGCATATTCCGGTGGGTAATCAATAGCCGTAACTCCTAGTCTCAAATCGGGTACATTCAAATAAGCCTTAACAAGACCTTCCAACTTTCTAATATTTTCCTCATGTAAAACCGCCTCTTTTTGTAAGAGACTAGACTTAAGCAATGAAGAAGTTTCTTCAGCAGTAATAAACTTCAATACTCCGATAACAAAGCCTTCAAATGCAAAATTCTCCGGTGGAATATAACTTAACCAAAGATCCGTATCGTAAATATTACTCATCAAACGCTTGATGTCTTCCTCTGAAAGTGGCTTCAAAGGCTTCAAAGCTTTGACCTTAATGAAGTTTGGATTAATATCAAACTTAATGTGTTGATCGAGACCTGTTTTCTTGTTTTTGACAGAAAACTTTACGATTGGTTCAAGGTCTATTTTTTGATCATAGAAACGATTTAAAATCAAAGAGCAAGCACTAAGAAGCATCGTAGTTGAAAAAAACTCCGAAGATTCTTTGGTAATCAAGCTCATTGTATCATGCGTTTCCATTAAATTTTGAAGGGGAGGTGTGATGTATACTGCATCAAAATCAAAAGGCGCTCCAATTTTAACCATCACATTGGTACGCATTACAGGAGGCATCAAGCTACTCAACAACCAATCGAATGCTTCACAATTAGATTTTACTTCGTCTTTGGACAATTCCTCTTTTCTAAAGGGATGATCTTCTGGTAATTTTTCAAGAATCAACTTAGCCAGCCCCGAATCAGCTGGATAATCACTATTCACTCTTTTCTCCAACTCCTCAATTAATGGCCGGAAGCTTAATTGAGTCTTGTAAGGGATCTGATTGACCCCTACCTTGTCGTACATATCTTCTATTGATTCAGTATTCTGAACCAGGTTATTTGTCGCTGTCATAGCTATTGATATTCAATTCATTAAAGTATTAAGATAACACTTTATGAGTAAAGAAAGACTCATAGCTGTGAAAAAACTTGGGCGGTTTCCCCCTTCTGTTTCAACAGAAAATAATCTATTATTTAAGTTCAAAGTCCATTGAAAGCGTTGCTTTCAATGGACTTTGAACTTAATATAGGTTCCTTAAAACTGCAACAATTCTACTTTTTTAAAATCATTAGCTCTTGCCTTAACATATGCAGCACAAGTTTCCTCTATCGTTTTTGATATTGGAGTGTATTCAAAATTCAAAATGGTTCTTGACTTATCACCCTTGTAGTAAAAGCTATTGGCAGAATGCATCGCTGACTCCCTTGTCAATCTTGGAGGGTTTCCACTAAACTTACTTTTCAACCACTCGACTCTCCAAGCCATATTTCTCACCCATGCTTTTATCGCAGTTTGTGGATTGGGTCGATCAATTTTTTGAGCTATGGATTTCATCAGTTGTTCATAGGTGAAGTTTTCGGCACTTGCTATAAACCTTTCCTCACTCACTTCACTTTCCATTAACTGATACATCATTCTTACTACATCTCTTACATCCACAAAACCATTTGCCCCTGTTGGAAAATATTTAAAACTGTTGTTTACAAAATTGAAAAATACCTGTGTACCCCCACTGAGCGGCCCTGCTCCCAAAACCATAGAAGGGTTGATGACAACAGCATTTAGACCTTCAGCTGTACCACGCCAAACTTCCTGTTCGCCACCATATTTTGAAATAGCATAATGGGTATTAAATTTACTGCGTTCCCATTTGTACTTTTCATCAATAGTATCTCCTTGTCTTATTCTACCCAAAGCTGCAATAGAACTCAAATGAATGAACTTCTCAATACCATGATGCAAGGAGAAATTAACCAAGTTGGCTGTTCCTTCTTGGTTCACTTGCAACATATGATTGCGCTTCTTGGGATCCAGTGAAACAACTCCCGCTGAGTGATACACTTGTTGAATGCCTTCTAAAGCGTCTTCTAAACCCAGAATATCTAATAGATCACAATCTATCCATTTAATCTTTTCTTCCTGACCATCTAATAATTCGAACGTACTCGCAGGTCGTTTGAGCGCAAAAATGTTTGTATGGCCTTTTTGGATAAGGTATCTCAACAAATAAGACCCAATAAAACCTGTACCACCCGTTACCAGTATTTTTTTGTCTGTATTTTGAATAGACATTGATCAATTAATAGTTTCAAATTTAAAAATTCATTTAAGGCAAGTATAAGGCCCCTCCTATTGTATCTTTAGGTGCTCCGGTCACCGTACTCAATGTATTAGGTATATTATTGATTCTCAATAGTCCCAACAAAGCCATTAATGCAGCTTCTTTAAACTCAATGATTTCTTGGTCAGGAATATGTAGGATTAATTCTGCTTTACCTTTCCAGTTGGATTGAATACATTCCAATAAGAAGTGATTGTACGCCCCTCCACCGGTCACTAATACTTTAATAGCAGATTGGTCAAGTTGGGCATCTAGGATGGCTTTTGCAATCAACTGCCCTATATTGATACAAGCTGTATGCAGTCTATCTTCTACACTGCCTTTAGCATCTAAAAATGGCTGCGTATGATTTATAGCTACCCATTCATTATCCAATGATTTAGGTGGTTCTTTTCTAAAATAATCGATTTCATTTACTTCATAGAGTAAATCAGGCAATAATTTACCAGAAGCCGCTATTTCACCCCCTTCATCATATGGCTTACCCAGTAGATTAGACAAAGCATTGAGTATTTGATTGGCTCCACAAATATCGTAGGCCAATATATGATCTCCTTTAAAATGACTGATATTAGCTATTCCTCCCAGGTTGAGGAAAAAATCAAAATCAGAAAATAATAATTGATCTGCCTTAGGAGCTAAAGGTGCACCTTGTCCACCATAAGCAACATCAGCATCTCGAAATGAGGTTATGGTTGGAATGATCGTCTGTGCTGCAATATGAGCCCCATTGCCTATTTGTAAAGACACGCCCTTTTCTGGAAAATGAAAAACGGTATGGCCATGGGAAGCAATAAATGTTGGGCGATTAGCAGCGTTTTGTAAAAAAGCATTTATTTTTTCACCACAGTATTTTCCAAAAGCTGCATCCAAAAGCACAAGCTCCTCAGCAGAAACTGTCCTAATGTGAGGAAATTTTGATTTCCAAAAACTTGAAAACGGAACAGTCTGAGCTTCTAATAACTGCCAATCCTCTAAGCGGTGCTCATCTGTATTCCAGCTAAATTCACAAAGTGCCAAATCCAACCCATCAAGCGAACTACCTGACATGAGTCCTAAACCAATTACCTTTTCTATTTGCATCAGCTAATGTTTCTTTCAGACAAGAATGTTAATCGCCATCTTCTGTCAGAGTCATCGTATACTCCGAAATAGCTTTTATTTTTTCTTCATTCAATAAGCTTTTAAATGCTTGCATGGTAGTTCCTTCACGGCCATTAGTAAGCACTTCTATTCTTTCTTCCAATCCAAGCTGTGATTGAGCCAAATTAGCTGCACCACTTGCGCCCATATCACCATACAAACCATGACAAGTCACACAATATTGCTTGTACAATTTCTTACCATCTATTTTAGCAGGCTCTGCTGAAGCTGTACTTTCACTTTCAGTAGCGCCTTTATTGCTTTCTGTGTTGCTACAAGCCCAAATCAAACTAATAATCAAAAAACCTAGTATTAATTTTTTCACCTTTCTAATTTTTTTTGGAAAAATATTAAACTCTGAGGCTTCAACAAATGAAAAATGTATGAGTTTCTTAAAACTACTAAGAAATATTTGTTCTAAATAAGCTATTTCACCATCAACAAAATTATTAAGCACAGATATTTCTTTCCGCCCTTTAGGAAGAAAAATCTATTAACTTACCTAACAGAGTACATTAAACTGGCCAATTAGCATTTCACTATTCAGAAAAAAAAGATTCATTGTCGAATTTGTTAGGCATTTTGTCGATGGAATCAGTATTTTCGAGATTAAACTATCCACAATTACAGAACCTAACCGATAGTAGGTATTGTTTAATTCAAAAAACAAAATAACATGACCGAGCAAAGAAGATCTCCTCAAGGTAGATTGATCACCACAGGAATCATTGGTTTTTTCTTACTTTTTGTAATCATTATTTTTTCAAGTGCTACTTTCCTTACCATAGAACCAGGTAATAGAGGGGTACTTTTCCGTCGCTTTGGTGGTGGACTTGACAAAGAGAATATTTACAGCCCAGGATTTCATGTGATAGCTCCTTGGAATATCATGCATATATACGAAGTGCGTGAAGTACAATTAGAAGAAGAGATGGAAGTTCTTTCAAGTAATGGTTTGAACATTAAAGTAGATGTTACGGTACGTGTCAATCCAAATTATAATAAAATTGGCGATTTGCACGAAGAATTTGGTGAGGACTATCTTACCTCACTGGTGCGTCCTGAAGTCAGGTCCTCCGTTAGAAAAATCATTGGTAGATTTACCCCTGAGGAACTATATTCTACCAAGCGTGATGAAGTACAAACTTTAATACAAGAAGACTTAGCCACTACTTTATTAGCCAATTACATCGACTTAAAAGCATCTTTAATTAGAGACATTGAGCTTCCTGAAAAAGTTAAAAATGCCATCGAAACTAAGATTGAAGCGGAGCAAACAGCCTTGAAATACGAATATATTCTTGCGCAAGAACGCAAAGAAGCTGAGCGTAGAATCATCGAAGCTGAGGCCAAAGCCAAAGCCAACTCTATTCTAAATCAGAGTTTGACAGATAAGATTCTTCGTGATAAAGGTATTGAAGCTACTTTACAGTTGGCAGAATCTCCAAATTCTAAGGTAGTTGTTGTAGGTGGTAGTGGTGATGGCTTACCATTAATTTTGAACAACCAGTAATTGACAAAGAAAAACATACCCATTTTTGGATATCTCAAAACACTATGTTATCTTTGAGTAAACAATACATTAAATTTGGGTTAATTATTAATAGTTAGTGTTTTAGATCTATTCTTTAAAAGTGTATTGGAGTTTGTACTATATTCGATACACACTTTATGTACAAACCAATACTCGAATGGGGATAAAAAGAACTGCGATTGATGGATATCATCAATCGCTTTCTTTTTTTAACTTGCCATGAATTATTCTTCCTTATGATGTATCCAAAGATTTGTATAGTTGGGGCAGGGCCTGGTGGTTGCGCAACTGCTTTGAAATTAAGTTACCTGAATATTCCTTGCACACTTATTGATAAAGCAGCTTTCCCGAGAGATAAAGTTTGTGGAGATGCCATCAGTGGTAAGGTGACCACCTTATTAAACCGACTCGATCCTCAGATCCTCCATCGATTTCAGGAAAGCATTCAACAACAAGCCATCTGGGGAATTCGTTTTTTTCCACCTAATCAGAAAAGTGTAGACATTCCCTTTGTAGCTTCATCCAATCAAGAGTTGGCACCTGGATATGTTAGCAAAAGACTTCACTTCGATAATTTTTTACTCCAAGAGGTAAAACAGAGAGATAACATAGAATTGCTTTTAGAAACCGATATCACGGGTTATCAGAAGACAAAAAATGGGTTTGAACTATGGAATACTGAGCGTACTTTTTTTCGTGAAGTACCTTTATTGATTTGGGCCAATGGAGCACAATCACAATTCACCAGAAAGTATGCTAATATTTCTATAGAAAAAACTCATTACGCAGCTTCAATAAGAGCCTACTATAAAAATGTAAGCCTCAACGACCCAATAGAATTTATTGAATTACATTTTATCAAAGAGATAACACCCGGTTATTTTTGGATCTTTCCACTTCCAAATAATGAAGTAAATGTTGGCTTGGGTATGCGTGCAGATGTTTTGGCAAATAAGAAAGTAAACCTTAATTCCCTTTTAGACCAAATCATCAATAAGCATCCCAAATTGAAAGCACGTTTTTCAGAAGCTCAGTTAGTAGGCCCCATCAAAGGATATGGTTTGCCGTTGGGTTCAAAAACCAGAAAACTATCCGGAGACAACTTTATGCTGGTAGGTGATGCAGGACATCTTATAGATCCTCTTACTGGCGAAGGGATTGGAAATGCCGTTTACAGTGGATTTATTGCTGCAGAACAAGCTCAAAAGTGTTTGGACGAAAATAATTTTTCAAATGAGTTCCTCAAGGATTACGATATAAGAGTTCAGAGAGTATTGGGTTCGGAAATGAAATTGAGCTATAAAATTCAGCAACTGGCTATGTATCCATTTTTACTCAATACCGTTGCAGCTATTATTTCAGGAAATCGCAAAATCATCGACTATTTTACAGCTATGAATACGGATTTTAAAATGAGGGAACAATTGGTAAATCCAATTTTTTGGGTAAAAATGATGTTCAAAAAATAGTTATCGAACTTCATTTTCCCTGTGGAAAATGAAGTTCGATAATGCATTACTTTGCCAAATGCACACTCCACATCCCTCTTAAATCTCCAACTCTAAATCCTATCGCTTTATCATTCGGATATTTATCTTCAATGATTGCATACTCTGCTTCGGTTAGATCTTCACCTACAATACCATGGCAATTCAAACATATTTCCTGGACCATAATAGGTTCGTAATAAGCAACTGTAGAAGCATCGATTTGCTTGATAAACGGAACCAATGTTTCTCCTGACATTTGCTTTGTTTTAAAATCTCTTAAGATAAGATACTCATCATCAGTAGGTTTATCTTTGCGATTGCGAAACTGCTCACTTACTCTACGCACCTTAAGTGCTTTATTATTGGCCATAGTATCCACAAAATCATAGTGCAATAAATTACAGTAGGTGATTGCAGATTCAAAGCTTTGATTCTTCAACGCATTATTCATTCTCATAAACAATCTAGGGCCAAGATCAGATGTCACCGCCTCTCCTTGTTCCATATATTTTTGATCTAATAATTCAGAAGTGGGTGCTTGTTGCTCCGTACTTTCACTACCTGAATTATCAGTTTGACAAGCCACTAAAATTAATGCCAAAAACAGACTGCCCAATAGTATTTTTTTCATAACTCATTCTTTTGTCCTGATGATCATTTAACTACTTCGGATGCGAAATTAAAAATATGTAAGTTTTATTTTAATTTAAAAAAGCTAAAAAACAGTGTTTTTTAGCTTTTTTAAATTAAAATACTATGTATTCCGACCTTAAGCTACTTCAGCCAAAGCTTCATCTATTACCTCCTGACTCATTGTAGTAGGACATACATAATCACTCTTGGCTACCAGTGTTTTTTCTAAAGCTTGCCATCCCCCTTTTAAATCAATAACATTTTCAAAGCCTCTTGATTTTAGAATGGATGCCATGATCATAGATCTATAACCGCTTTTACAATGTACATAGTAAGTTTCTGAGCGATTTAGTTTATCCATATTATTATTTACATAATCCAATGGAAAATTGATGGCATCATCCAAGTGTTGTGATAAAAACTCAGTAGGCTTGCGTACATCTAATATCACTCCTTCCTTCTTGGCATTGTAAAGCTTTTCGAATTCTGCCGCCTCCATTGAAATCAAGCTATCCAACTCTTTTCCTGCAGTTTTCCATGCTTCAATACTGCCTTGTAGGTATCCTAAAGTATTGTCATACCCAACACGCGCCAAACGCGTTACCACTTCCTCTTCTCTTCCCTCTTCAGCAACGATTACAATCGGCTGTTTTAAATCTACTATTAATGCACCTACCCATGGTGCAAAACTTCCATCAATGCCAATAAAAATGGAATTAGGAATGAAAGCATCTTTAAAGACCTGCTTATGTCTCGTATCTAAAATCAATGCTCCTTCATTCTCAACTATTGCCTCAAACATCTCAGGTTTCAATGCTACCGCTCCTTTCTGCATAACTTCGTCAATACTACCATAGCCAGTCTTATTCAATTTCGCATTTTTAGCAAAATATTGAGGTGGAGGCATTAAACCAGCAGTAACTTCTTGTATGAACTCTTCTTTTGACATATCTGCTCTTAGTGCATAGTTGGTTTTCTTTTGATTACCCAACGTATCCCAGGTTTCACTACTCATGTTTTTACCACAAGCAGAACCAGCACCATGAGCCGGATAAACAATCACATCATCCGGTAAAGGCATGATTTTATTTCTCAAGCTATCAAACAACCAACCAGCTAAGTCTTCTTTTGTAACTGATCCCGATTTTTGAGCCAGATCAGGACGTCCTACATCACCGATAAACAAAGTATCTCCGGTGAAAATAGCATAGTCTTTACCTTTTTCATCTTTCAGTAAGAAAGTGGTGCTTTCAGGTGTATGTCCTGGAGTGTGTAAAATTTTAAAGCTCAACTTGCCTACTTTTATTTCTTGCCCATCCTCTGTTTCCAACTTATCAAAAGTAGTTTTTGCACCAGGACCATAAACTATAGTTGCGCCTGTTTTTTGGGCCAAATCAAGATGTCCCGACACAAAGTCAGCATGGAAGTGTGTTTCAAATATATATTTTAAGGTAGCTCCTTCTTTTTGAAGTTTCTCCAGGTAAGGTTTGGTTTCACGAAGTGGGTCTATAATTACAGCTTCTCCTTCACTCTCGATATAATAAGCAGCCTCTGCCAGGCAGCCGGTATAAATTTGTTCGACTTTCATTGTTTTACGTTTTACAGTCTAATTTACTAAAATATGATCATAGTTTCATGTATTGTTGTAAATAACTGCGCTATGATCATTTCAAAGACAATACAAATATATATGGAATCTTGAAAGTAGGTCAGTGATATGGATCACTTTTCCTTAAGAGCATGTAGATCAGCTAATAAACGCCAATAAATCATAAAAGTCACGAACTTGAAATAAAACCAGCTATGAAAACCAGTTGCTTCTTTTTGTTGAATTTGATAATTGTATCATCCATTATTACACAAAATGAGTTTGAATATGTATTTCATAAGCCTCATGTTCAACTCAATAAGTCGTTGCTCTTAGCAGATGGTTCTATTGTCGTAGTGGGTTCAAACGAAAGATAAAATCTTTGTCGGTAGATTGTTGTTATATAAATAGAGATGCAACCTATTTAAAACATGGTACTCCTTTTCAATAGAATTAACAATTGGAACTTACATGCCTTTACTACAAAGAATTAGTCAATTTCTAACCCAAAGGCGTTTTCAAGCCATTCTGTTAGAGCTTGTCATTGTTTTTATTGGCGTTTATTTGGCTTTCTTGCTCAACAGTTATCAAGAAAATCAGAAAAGCCAAAAAGAAGCTGACAAAATACTAAGCACTTTAAAAATAGAACTAGAATATTTCCGAATACAATTTCCGGGTAGGGCTACTTATCAATATGATGAAAGAATGAAGTGGGATTCTTTAGCCAAAGAAGACAGTTACATTCAGTTTTACAACTGGCGTTATGTCCAGCCACAATATGATTACAGCATATTAGAGTATGCACTCAATACACAAGAAAACTCCATAGTTGATTTTGAGCTGTATACTTCTCTTTCTCAACTCTTTGAACGTATCAAGCAGTTAGAGAATATGGAAATAACCATTACCAATATTGGATTGGAATATCGGGATGTATCTAACCGAATCACTAATATAGAAGAACTTAAATCATTTAGAGAGCGGGTACAGTTTTTTATTCAAAATTACGGGCTGTTAA
>JBCBCD010000092.1:6638-12712 GCA_038530915.1 Bacteroidota bacterium | reverse complement strand
GCTAAAGAATCGATGTCTGTACAAGTTATGGTAGCTTCAAATGGACCTTGTGTTTCTTCATATTTAGGAGCGTCTTTATCTTCACCTGTGATGTAACCCCAGCAGACAAACTCTGGTGAATCTTCACTTACATCAGGAGCAATTCCCATATCAGGAGGAGTTGGTCCTGTATCATCACCACTATCTGGTGATGCGCCGTTATTGATATATACTTCGTATTTGAATTGGCCACATTCCGTGATTTCATTCACCGTCTTCATACCCATGCCGTAATCCACTACTACAGTGAATAGGTCATTACAGATGTTGTCGCCATCTAAGACCATGTCTGCAGTGACTTCTGAACTGCAATTTTCATCTAAAGTTACAAAGACATCGTCATTGCAAGATAAGTCTTCTGTATTAGGTGTTGGAGCAGCTTCTACTGTGATGGTAGTGGTCGCTGAGAAACGACCAGCTTTCGATTTTTCATAAGTGAAAGTCACAGAATAAGTACCTGCTTCAACTCCTTCAAAGTTGAACTCTACATTAAAGCTCTCTCCTGAAACGTTTGTTTCTGTTTGGCTTACCAAAGCATTGACTATAGCAGCCGGACCCGCTATTTCTACCTCGTCAGCATCAGCCAAAGAGGTTCTACATTTTTCTGTGATCAGTATGCTGTATAAAAAGTCGGTTTCGTCTTCACAAGACTGAATGTAATAGGTAGCTGCTGCAGCATCAATGATGGTTGGGAGCTCTACCAGTAAGGTAACTACTTGATCAATATCTGAAGTAGTACATTCATTGTCACCACCAACATTATCTGTAATTGATTTTAAGGTATATGTATTTTCACCCAATACATATTCATCCATTTCGATGACGTACTTGGCATCGGCATCTGCAAAAGTAATTGGGTTGTCATCATTTAAACCTTCTACTACTATTTCTACCGGATATCTTCCTTCTGTCAGATTCAATCGCAATGTATCTGCTTCCATATCGCAGATCGTACCAAAGTCTAAGGCAATTTCTCCTTGTGGAGCAGGGATAACCGTCACATTGATGTCATCTACATCAAAGCAAGTCACATTATTCACAGAGGCTTCTACCCTTACCCAGAAGGTGTTGTTGGTAGTGCTTACTGTTTGTTGGTCAGAAATGACTCCTGTTGCCCCACCAGCTAGTGCATTGGCCTCGCTGTCGTAAAAGGTTGTCGTAAGCTCTTCAATACCGTTTTCGACCTCATCGTAGTCAATTGATATTTGTCCAAACAAGAAAACCTCATCTCCGTCACATCGGGTAATATCTGAACCCGTCACTTCTGGCTCATCAATAAAAGTAATCCCTACATCATCCATCAAAACAGGACAATCGCCATCTGTGACTGTCCAGCGCAAGGTATAAGCCACCCCTGCTGTACCTTCAAAAGAGCTAACCGGATCATTTTCATCATCAAATACACCTTGACCATCGCCTGAAATTTCTGTCCAGGTACCTAGGCCTTCATCTCTTGCTGTAGCAGATAAGGTAGTGCTGGTTACACCACATAGCGTCTGATTTTCACCCGCTTCAGCAGGAGTCTCGTCGCAAGGTAGCGTACCACCTTCGTAAGCTCCGATGTCTACTGTACCATCTAAAATACGTGCATTGCCAGCTAAATCAATGATTACATTCTGATCATTTTCCAGGAAAGGAGGACTGGTAACCACTGAATTATCTCCCATGTCAATAGCCATTGAACCTATTGAGAGGCGAAAATCACCATCATTAGTTGGCGCATTAATCGGATCGATAGGATCAATAAAGTCCGGATTGACGTCTTTATTTTCATCATCATCTTGTCCCAAGGCTGTATTCCAACTACCACTGCCGCCTGAGTTGGCGATAATGGAGTTGGATATCTCAGGAATGGAACCAGTATCAAAGTTATCGATGGATGCACCAATAGCAGTCGTACTTCCATTTTCTTGATTGTTCCAAATGATGGTGTTGCTGATCTGTGGTGAGGCACTACCTACATTAAACATTCCACCACCATCACTTAAAGCAGTATTACCACTAAACACACTATTGATGATCGTGGGTGAGGAACCATTAAAATTCAACATTCCACCACCTGTGAAAATAGTAGTATTACCACTAAATATACTATTAACAATTGTAGGTGAGGAATTACTTTGATTACTCAGCCCACCACCGCCACCAGAGTTAGCAGTATTGCCGCTAAACACACTATTAATGATCGTGGGTGAGGAATTAACGAAATTACGCATCCCACCACCATCAGCATCAGCAGTGTTACCGCTAAAAACACTATTGATGATCGTTGGTGAAGAACCATTAGCATTCAACATTCCTCCACCACTAGAGCCAGCAGTATTGCCGCTAAATACACTATTAATGATCGTTGGTGAGCCATTAATAGTGCGCATTCCTGCACCTGAATCATTAAGAGAAGAACCATCTGCATTTCCTGCTGTGATCGTAAAACCATCTATCAAAGCTGTATTATCTGTACCCGAGCCTGTTACCACATGGTAAGCATTATTACCATTAATATGATCGGTCTGTGAAAGAGTACCTGTATTAGAATCACTATCCACTTCTGGTTCAAAAGCATCATCATCACCATCGATGTCACCGCTAAGAATGGTTACATTATTTTCAAAATCACGCTCAGACAGCATGCTTTCTGTTCCATCAAAACCACCATAGAGGGCTACATTATTACACAAATCAAAAGTACTAGAGCGATCGTTGTTGTCATAAATCCCCCCTAAATCAGGGAAATAAGTACCTTGAGCTACCCATACCTGAGTGATTTCACTACACTCACAAGCCAATACCAAAGCATCCTGCAGGTGGTTAAAAGCATTGTCCCAGCTCGATCCGTCGCCAGGTGTCGCTACAGCCTGATTGACGTATACGATTTGATCAGACAAGCCGGTAGGACAGCCGGGTTTTTCGAAAGCTCCGATGTCTACTGTGGTTTGTAAAATACGAGGTGAACAGCCGTTGTCTTCCGCTACATCTGCAATGGTTTTATCACCAACAGAATTGGCATTAAGATCAGCGGTATTGGTTCCCATGTTTATAGCAGGAGAAGTGATTTGCAACCTTACATTTCCTTCTGTAGTAGGTGCATTTGTAGGATCTACGTCTTGAATAAATTGGGGATCAATGTCTTTATTGCCTGCTTGATCAATTCCAAGTGCACCTTGCCAAATATCATTAACGTCTCTTGAATTTTCAATGATGCTATTAGAAACAAGTGCTGAAGCATTGGTTCCATTAAACATAGAAGCGGAGGTACTTCCACTATTGCCATTGGCCTGGTTATTCCAGATGATCACATTAAAGATAAAAGGAAAAGTTGCTGGGCCATTGTATATTCCTCCCCCGTCTATACCTGCAGCATTGCCTGAAAAAGTACAATTGGTTATTCCTTGAGAAGAAGATAAATTGTACATCCCGCCTCCATTTTCAGAAGCACTATTTCCGGTTACAACCAGATTGGTTGACTGAGGTCTTGAGAAACCATCATTATATATCCCGGCACCATTGGTTGCTTGATTGCCTTTGAAACTACTATTTATAATTTCCGGACTAGAACGTTCATTGTAAATACCACCACCATTGGTATTGGCATCATTATTGATAAAACTGCTCTTAGAAATAATGGGTTCTGATCTATTGTTGGAAATACCGGCTCCATCTTCTGCCATATTGCCGTTAAACTCACATTCTGTAATTTCAGGACCAGAAGACATGGTATTGCTCATACCCCCACCAAAAGTAGTAGCAGTATTGAAGAGAAAGAGACTCCTTAAAACAGAAGGACTTGAACTTTCGTTGAACATGCCGGCTCCTTCAGGTGCCCTATTGTCTTCAAAAACATTTAAAGTGATCGAAGGATCTGAGTCTCTGTTGAAAATACCTCCACCAGAGATACTAGCCATGTTACCAAAAAAACCCAGTTCTGTAAGAGTTGGATTAGCACTATTGTTGTGGATTCCGCCACCCTCTTCAGCAGTATTCTCCGTAAAGGCACACCTTAGAATACTAGAATTATTGTCTGAAGTTATAAACATACCTCCGCCATCTCTTGTAGCCGCATTTCCTGAAAAAGTATTATCTGCAACAGTGGTCTCAGAGTTGTCTATATAAATACCACCACCAAACTCAGCTGTATTGCTATTTATAGTACAATCCATGGTTTTTGTAGTAGATTGTACTCTAATTTTAGAGATAGCTCCACCAAATACAGCCTCATTTTCTATAAAATCACAATTCAGTATTTCTGCATTGCTGGGTGCTACGTCTGGTTCAAATGCTGCAACATTTATCCCACCACCAACACCAGAATTACCATTCCCGGATCTGGCAATATTGCGAGTAAAAGTGGAATTGGTAATCTTAGCAAAAGCACTCACTCCCATCGGTGCAAACTGAGAAACTACCGTATTTATGCCACCACCACCAAAAGAAGTATTGTCTGTAAATGTACAGTCATCTACCGTCATATCGGAGTCGAAATTACAAAGCCCACCACCTTGAACCTCGGTTGTATTTTCTATAAATTGACTACCAGTTATTGTCAAATCTGAGTCTTCTCCAATGTATAAGCCACCACCACTTTGTCCGACATCATTTTTAGTAAACAAAGTATTGCTTACCGTCGGTTCTGATGAATTTGTAGCCATACCTCCACCAAGAAAAGCTTCATTGTTTTCAAAAGTACCTCCAGAAACCATAGGGGTTCCACCTGCTTCATTGTAAAAGCCACCACCAAAAGTACCTGCAGAATTGCCAAGAAAAGTACAATTAGAAACAATAGGCGAAGCATTTTCACCAGCTACCCCACCTCCATCAAAAAATGCATTATTGCCAAAAAACACACAATTCGAAATGGTAGGAGCTCCATCAATTATGAGCATGCCTCCACCATTATCTAAATTAGAAAGAATTGCATTTCCGGCTGTTATGCTAAATCCATCTAAAACAGCAGTATTATCAGTACCTGAGCCAGTCACAACATGCAGTGCATTGCTACCTCTGATGTGATCCGCACGTGTAGAAGTTAAATTGTTTGCATCTGTATCTACATCTGGATCAAAGGCTTCATCTTCAAAATTGACCCCGAACTCTCTATCAACATCCCCACTCAAAGTAGTTACATTATTCACAAAATCACGTTCAGAAAGTAGGGTTTCTGTGCCAGCTCCACTAAATCCTCCGTACAAAGCTACATTGTTACAAAGGGTAAAAGTTGCATCCCTGCTGTTGGCTTGCTGTCCTACTCCTTCATCTGGATAATAAGTACCCTGAGCTACCCATATTTCAACTGGGTTTCCACATGTACAGGCTTCATCCAGTGCATCTTGAAGTTTAGTATAAGCATTGCCCCAGGTCTCACCATCTTCGGTGCCACCGGCATTAGCGTCGACAAATATGCGGCCATTGTCACAGCCGGTCATTAAAAGAGCGGATTGAGAAATTGAAGTTGTGGTATTATTATTTACCACAAAAGGAATAAGCAAAGCCAATAAGGCCAGCAAACTAAAGGAGTAGAAGTACTGCTTCATGAGGAGTATGATTTGTTGTGTTTGGTCGTCTAAATGTGAGTAAATTTTACTCTTTGTAAAAGTACTAAAATTGATGAGAAAAGTTTAATATTTAAAAAGTAAATTCTTCCAACATGAGGTTATGAGGTAATTGGGTTATGAAAAAAGTGGGCATTGAAAGACGAAAGATGAACAATGAATAATGAATAATGATTACCTTTCGTCTTCAAGAATATAACTATCTACAAAATAATCACCTCATTGTATGTTAACAACTAAAGATGTCAGCTATACTTTCGATGGGAATACCCACTTGAAGTTTCCGGATATATCTTTTCAAAAAGGTGAGCATTGGCTGTTGCTGGGGCAATCTGGTAGTGGAAAAACTACCTTACTTCATTTGCTAGCTGGTATGCGTACACCTACCTCCGGTACCATCACGGTGAATGATACAGCTATTAATGACTTATCAGTCAGTAAGCTCGATCAATTCAGGGGAAAAAATATTGGCGTGATCTTTCAGCAATC
>JBCBCD010000092.1:0-6628 GCA_038530915.1 Bacteroidota bacterium | reverse complement strand
TTTGTGCGGTCCCTTTCAGTTGCTGAAAATCTGAAACTGGCACAACATTTGGCTGGAATAAGACCAGACATGAAAGTCATTCAAGCAATACTAGATCGCTTGAATATTGGACACAAAACACATGCTTCCACCTCTTCTTTAAGTGTAGGAGAACAACAACGTGTAAACATTGCAAGGGCGGTTGTTAATCAACCTTCTGTTATCCTGGCAGATGAACCGACTTCTGCTTTGGATGATCTGAATACCGAGCAGGTAATTGCCTTGTTAAAAGAACAGGCAGCCAGTGTGGATGCAACATTGGTCATAGTGACGCATGATAATCGATTAACAACCATCTTTGACAAACAAATCCAATTATGAATTTATTCAAACTCAGTTGGAAAAACTTAACTCATAAACCACTCTCTATGCTTTTAAGCATCGTCTTATTTGCACTGGGTGTGGGCTTGATCTCACTCTTGTTTTTACTACAAGATCAATTGCAGAAGAATTTTGAGAAAAACCTGGCAGGAGTTGACCTGGTGGTAGGTGCGAAGGGAAGTCCGCTTCAATTGATCCTATGTAGCATGTACCACATAGATGCACCTACCGGGAACATCAGCTTGCAAGAAGCTCGTCCTTTTTTAAACCCCAAACATCCTTTGATTCAAACATCCGTTCCACTTTCGTTGGGTGATAATTACAAAGGCTATCGGATCGTAGGTACCGAACAAAAAATAATAGACCTGTACAAAGCAGAAATTGCTAGCGGAAAGATTTGGGAGAAAAACATTGAAGTGACTATTGGAGCAAGTGTTGCAAAAATATTAGAGCTTAAAATTGGCGACACTTTTAGATCTTCTCATGGTTTTGCAGATGAAGAAGATATGAGTCATGAACATGAATTGGCTTTTGAAGTAGTAGGTATTTTAAAGCAAAATGGCACTGTATTGGATCAACTGATTTTGACTACGACTCAAAGCTTTTGGTTGGTTCATGAACATGAAGAAGTAGCGGATGATTCTACTCATCAGCATGAAGATGTCCATATAATTCCTAAGCCTCTCTTGGAAGAACCTATGGAAAAAGAGATAACTTCCATGTTGATCAAGTTCAAAGGTCGCAACTTTCAGGCACTCAATATGCAGAGAAACATCAATGAAAATACAGATCTACAAGCGGCTACCCCGGCCATAGAAATCAACAGACTGTATGCATTGATGAATTCCGGTGAGCAAGCATTGAGGATATTGGCTATTGTCATCATATTCGTTTCGGGTTTGAGTATTTTTATCTCACTCTACAACTCACTCAAAGAGCGAAAATACGAGTTGGCTCTAATGCGCGTCATGGGTACCACCCAAAGAGGTCTCTTTGCCTTAATCATTTTAGAAGGCTTACTCCTCACTTTAATGGGTTATGTAGTGGGTATGATATTGAGTCATGGAGGTATGCAATTGTTTGCAGGTATCTTGAAAGAAAGCTATCGTTATGATTTTACTGGCATGGCATTCCTGAAAGAAGAAGGCTATTTATTGATAGGTGCCTTGATCATTGGCTTTTTGGCTTCTTTCATACCGGCTATACAAGCATCAAATACGGATATATCGGACACGTTGACTCAGGGGTCATAGGTCATGGGTCATGGGTTATGGGTCATGGGTCATGGGTCATGGGTCATGTAAGTTAGACTAGGAAGCAGAATTTTAAAAAAAATTCTGCTTCTTTAGTTGATTTAGTTATTCAATCCTTGTTTTAATTTGAATCGGTAAGAAGTCATTATTTTAGCTATCTCTTCAGCTTCTTTCAACAAGCTTTCTAAGTTATTTTGAAACGTTATTTCAGATTCCAAGAATAACTCCAACCAAAACTGTGTTTCATCTGCTTCTTCAACAACGATACACATTTTCGAATATCTTTCTTTTACTGAGCGTGCTAAACAGGCTGCTCTGTAATTAGCCGCTGAAGAACTCGCAGATCTTAGTAGTTGCTTACCCAAAATGTATTTTATAGATCCTTTGGGTAAGGATACATAAAACTCAATAATTTTTAGTGTAAAAGCCTTGGTTCTCTCTCTGTAAGATTCATTTGGTTTTTGTACTACCATTTTATTATAGTTAATTATTAAATCATTAGAGGCCAGCACAACTTTATCATAGATAACTGACTATCAATAATTTAAATAAAAAACCATAAAGTATCAACACCCCATGACCCATAACCCATAACCCACGACCTATGACCTATGACCCATGAATAATGACCTATGAATAATGACTTTGAAATATTCTCCAAAACTGATTTCTCGGTGGTTCTGTTGTCACCTTAACCGGTTCTTTCTTGACCGGGTGGATGAATTCCATGGAATAACAATGTAGATGAATTGAACCATCTCTATTGGGTTTTTTAAAGCCATATTTGATGTCACCTAATATGGGAGTGCCCAAGCTAGATAGTTGTACTCTAATTTGATGAGGGCGACCTGTAATTGGGTTGACTTTGATCAAGTAATGGCCTTCGACCTCACCTATCAATTCGTATTCCAGGATGGATTTTTTAGCACCTTGAGCTTTCGCTCGGTTGCTCATCGTTTCGTAGATTTTGGCCAGGTTGCGACTGGTATCTTTAGCGATTAAGTGCTCTAGCTTCCCTTCAATAGGTTCAGGTCTTTCACGAGTGATGGCCAAATAGGTTTTCTTTATTTCTCTTTTCTTAAAGAGTTCGTTCATGCGAGTCAAGCCCTTGCTGGTGCGGGCAAAAAGTACTACCCCACTTACGGGGCGATCTATCCTGTGAATAACCCCCAGAAAAACATCTCCAGGTTTATTGTATCTGATTTTGATGTATTCTTTTACATAGTCAGACAATGGCTTATCCTCTGTCGCGTCGCCATGCACCAAAAAGCCAGGTGGTTTGTAAACACCAATTAAATGGTTGTCTTCATATACTACTTTTAAGCCTTGCATAATTTTCAAATTTTGGATCGCAAATATAAGAAGCTGTAAAATTTATAGCAAATGCTTCTGTTCTATCAACTTAAGACAATTAATTGAAAAGTCTACGAACTACAAGAAAATCAGCTGGTTAAATTAATAGACCCTCTAAATAATAAACTCCATGAAAAAAAAACTCTTTTTTAGTATCCTTTTTTACTGTTGTATAACTTGTCTAAAAAGTCAAGAACCATTAATGCTTGAATGGAAGCGTCAATCACATGGTAAAAGTATGGTCCTTGTATGTGATAACTTTACACACGCCAAACACACCATCGATATTAATTTCAACGAACTCAATAAATTCACGAATGTGGTTCTTACTCCGATTCGAAGAGTAGTTAAACCTGGACGAACACAAATACTGAAATTAAACCAATTAGATAAACCCTTTGGTGGACGCATTCAATGGTATGTTTCTAAAGGTTGTGCAACACAATTTCCGGATACTTCTGTTGTTTATCTACTTCCTGTTGCACCTGGGAAGACAACATCTATTACTTCCATTCATACTATAAATGAAGACACCAAAGAAATAACAGCTGAGGAGGATTACTATGCTATGGCATTTACCATGACCAGAGGTGATACCGTTTTTAGTGCCCGAAAAGGAGTCGTAACGGAGGTAGGCAATGAATTAAATCAGGGTTATGTTTCGAATACAGCTTCCGATAACCCACTCAACACCTTAGAAATTATGCACGATGACTGTTCCTTTGCTAACTATTGGTCTTTTAAAAAAGGAGAAGTTTTTGTTAAAGTAGGACAACGTGTAGAAGCAGGTACTCCTTTGGGAATTATAGAATCGGATGCCTTTGATGAGGGTACTCAGCTTAGATTTCATGTAAGGTATAATAATGTAAGGCAAAAGGAAACGATCGGCCTGGACAGATTGAGAGAGCCAGTTCTTTTTGTAAATAATTCCTGGGGATATGTTAAGTCGATTTTTTGGACCTTACAAGATGGTGCTACATTATTAGAAGATGAGTTGATTTACAAATCAGAACATCCTGATGAGCTAGTTATACAAGAAATGAATAAAAGGCAAACGAAACGATTCTTAAATAATTAAATACAAGAAATGAAGAACATACAGATCAAAAGATTTAACAAAACTCAATAATGGAAGAATAAACTCAATTCTATGAAGCAACTCCTATTAGTAAACTGTATTTTTTTTGGTTGTATTCTGTCCTTGCAAAGTCAACAACCTGTACAACTTGACTTTGATCCTCAAAATGGAAAAAACTTCATCATCTTTTGTGATAATATATCTTTTTCCAATTATACTGTTGAAATTACTTTTACGAGAGCAAGAAACCTTTCCGTTCAAACCAATACGCCTTATCGAAGAGTTGTGAGACCCGGAAGAACTCAATTAATGAAAATCAAGTATTTAGATCAAACCTTTCTTGGTGATAAAAGCATTGATTTTGATTACGAATGGTCTTATTCAAAAGGATGCCTAGGGCAATCACCCGATTCATCTATTGTTTATCTCCTTCCTATTGGAACTAACAAATCGACTAGTATTATACCTGTAGCAACTACTGACGATGTTCTCGATATAAAAGATGAGGATGATTTTACAGTTGGTTTTAGCATGAACCCCGGTGATACGATTTTTAGCACTAGACGAGGAATGGTTGTCGGACTTGTAGAAGAATATGAAACGGTCAATGGTCCTAATACCATCGCTAATGGTGAAATAAATCATGTAGAGATCATGCACAACGATTGTTCTTTTGCCGACTACTGGTCGTTCAAAAAAGATGGAATTTTTGTTACAGAAGGTCAATGGGTGGAAGCAGGTACTCCTTTAGGAATCGTTCACCCTGATTTCTTTTCATCTGGCCCACAAGTAAGATTTAATGTCAGATACAATTATCGTGACAGAGAAAGGATCAATGAACAAGAAAGGATCAATGAGTTCATTACTTTTGAAGTCAATTCTTGGGCTTTTGTCAAACCTACCTTTTGGACAAAAGCTGAAGGAAATGTACAATTGAAGGAAGGAAATAAATATGAATCCGAGCATCCCGAAAAACTCATTATTCAGGAAATGAGTAAAAGGGAAATCAAAAGATTGAGTAATGAATGGTTTTTGGTTTTTGGTTTTTGGTTTTTGGTTTTTGGTTTTTGGTTTAATGAAAACATTCTTAGAGAAAATTTCCTGATTTATTGACTCAAAAACAACGAAAAACCAACAACTGTGCCTCTAAAGAATTTAATACTTACATATAATAATTTTATAATATTTTGTGCAAAAACAACTTTTGGCACACTTATTGTGATTTATCTTAATGTGTAAGTTAGGTAATATGTTAGTTAAATATTCAGCTCGTGGAGTCCACGAGCTTTTTTATTTTAGCACCTTATACATTAAAACAAATTAAATATTTGGCACAATACTTGTAAATCTATACATGTAAGATTAGGTTAAATGATAAATTCGCTTTCAAGCTCGCGTCCTGTGCGAGCTTTTTTTATTTTTGCGTGAATTATTAACAAAGTAGTTTTTTCCTAATCAAATCAAACTTATACACTATGATCATCGGTGTACCTAAAGAAATAAAAAACAACGAAAACAGGGTGGCTCTTACTCCAGCCGGAGCTTTTGAATTCACAAAAAGAGGACACAAAGTTTATGTTCAATCAACAGCAGGCTTAGGAAGTGGCTTTAGTGATGAAGAATATGAGCAAGCAGGGGCAGAAATACTACCAAGCATTGAAGCAGTATATGACATTGCTGAAATGATCATAAAGGTCAAAGAACCGATTGAGCCTGAATACAAGCTGATCAAAGCAGACCAGCTTTTGTTTACTTATTTCCACTTCGCTTCTTATGAGCCATTGACACACGCAATGATCAATAGTAAATCTATTTGTTTGGCTTATGAAACAGTAGAAGCACCTGATAGAAGTTTGCCTTTATTGGTACCAATGTCAGAAGTAGCTGGAAGGATGGCTATCCAAGAAGGCGCTGTAAATCTTGAAAAACCCAATAAAGGCCGTGGTATTTTATTGGGTGGTGTACCTGGTGTTGCTCCTGCCAAAGTATTGATTCTTGGTGGAGGTATTGTAGGAACACAAGCAGCTAAGATGGCTGCAGGATTAGGTGCTCAAGTTACAATTTTGGATATTAGTTTAAAGCGCTTGCGTTATTTGGCCGATATCATGCCAGCCAATGTAAATACATTATACAGTGATGAATATACCATCCGCTCACTGATCAAAGACCATGACTTGATTGTAGGTGCAGTACTTATTCCTGGCGCAAAAGCTCCTAACTTGATTACAAGAGATATGCTTAAAGAAATGCGTCCGGGTACAGTATTGGTAGATGTTGCCGTAGATCAAGGTGGCTGCATAGAAACTTGTACGCCAACTACACATGAGAATCCAACTTTCATCATCGATGATATTGTACATTACTGTGTGGCTAATATGCCCGGAGCAGTACCTTATACTTCAACTAAGGCTTTAACTAATGCCACCTTACCTTATGCTATTCAACTAGCTAATAAAGGCTGGAAACAAGCTTGTAAAGATAATGAACCTTTAAAGAAAGGCTTAAATGTCGTACAAGGGAAAGTAGTATATAAAGGAGTAGCAGACGCTTTTGATTTACCATTAGTAGATGTGAATACCTTGCT
>JBCBCD010000091.1:0-12914 GCA_038530915.1 Bacteroidota bacterium | reverse complement strand
GGATTATCTTTTAAAGTTATTGGTAGATTCTTTTGATGATGCTACTGATGTACGCATATGGCCCCATCATTTTGATAGTGGCTCACTAATTATTACAGCTAAAGATGACCAAGATCAATTCTTATCTTTTATAGGAATAGGCCTTGCGATTCCTGATCAATTAATTGATGAATACTACTTTTATGTAAGTTTTAGCTCCAAAGAAATTGAAATAGACTTAACCAATCTTCCTCCTTTACAATATGGACGTTGGGGCAAGCCAGACTTCCCAGGAGCCATTCTTGAAATATCATCCCTTCTGCAGTTTCAAAAAGCGGAAGAACAAATGGAAGCTAGTCTTTTGTTTTTTAATGAAGCCATAAATGTAGGACTGGATCAAATGGGGAAAGGTGCCGTAGAACTCTCCAAAAAGTAGTTTTTCCAGAAATCATACTGGAAAAGCAGCCTTTCATTGTACTAATTTCAAAAAAAACTGTTTTCCTGTGTAATACTCTTAATTATCAGTGGAAGATTAACCAATACCAAATAAATACTACATTCAGTTGATAACATTTAGAACGGGAGACCAGCAAGTAGAATCCTATTTCAAAAAAAAGGATGTCCCAGTAGAAGTCATTAGAACCCAATGGCAAGGAAAGGATATTCGTTACCTCAAAACTGAATGGAAGTCAGATGTAAATTGCCAAATCTTATTCCTACACGGAGGGCCTGGCTCTTCTAATAATTTTCACAAATACCTATCCAACAAAGAGTTACTACAAGAAGCTCGATTGCTTGCCCTTGATCGTTTGGGATATGGGTTTTCAGATTATGGTCGTTTTACAGCTTCTCTTCAGCAACATGCAGCCGTTTCAAAATATGTTTTGGATCAACACCCGTCAAATTACAATATCATAGTAGGTCATTCCTTTGGAGGCCCCATAGCAGGAAAAGTAGCTGCAGATTATCCAAAGAAGATCCATGCAGCATTGATGATTTCGCCCTTGAATGAGCCCGAAACAGAGCCCATTTTTTGGATTTCACACTTTGCAAGATGGAAATGGTCCAAATCTTTGCTACCTATTCCAGTACAATTAGCCGGGGATGAAAAATTCACTCACGCAGAAGAATTAAGAAAGATTCAACCAGATTGGCGTTCAATCTGTTGTACTATTACACACATGCATGGAAGTTGGGATTTTTTGGCTCCTCTCTCAAATGTGTTCTATAGCCAAAAGAATATTCCAGCTAAGTATTTACATACAATTGTAATCAAACGGGCAGGTCACCTCTTGCCTTTTACCCATTTCGACGATATAAAAAACGAGCTTCTTCGTTTGATTGCTGTCATAAAACATAATAATCCGAACTAAATTTTATGCTATATCATGACTTTACAATTTAATAATGGTACTGCAGATACCATCAAAAGGCATTATTCAGCTGTGAGAAATCAAAGTATGCACATTTGTGCTCCTTTACAAGCTGAAGATTATGTGGTTCAGCCAATAGTGGATGTAAGTCCACCCAAATGGCACCTAGGACATGTAAGCTGGTTTTTTGAAAATTTTGTCCTGATCCCAAACCTTGAAGGATATCAAGCCTTTGACCTTCGACTCAATTATTTTTTCAATAGCTATTATGAAAGTCAAGGTCCTCGAATATTGCGTAGTAATCGTGGCAATATGACTCGCCCTAACCTGGATACAGTTATCAACTATCGAAAACATATAGATGATCACATGTCCATTCTTCTGGACCAATATAAAAAAGAGCTACTCCCTAAAGAATTATTTGATTTAATTATTCTTGGACTCCAACACGAGCAGCAGCACCAAGAGTTATTGGTTACAGATATCAAATATATTTTGGGTAACAACCCTCTATTTCCGGTTTATAAAGAAAACGAAAAAAGGAATGCATCTAATGCGCCTACCCAAAATTACTTAAAAGTAAAGGAGGGGGTATATGAAATAGGCTATCAAGGACAAGGCTTTTGCTTTGACAATGAACTTGGTGTTCATAAGGTCTATTTACATGAGTTTGAGATTCAGGATAGATTGATTACCAATGGTGAATACCTTGAATTCGTCAATGCAGGAGGATACCAAAACTTTGAATATTGGTTGATGGAAGGCATAGAATGGGCAAGACAGTTGGAGACAAAGGCTCCCAACTACTGGTTTGAGCAAGATGGACAGTGGTATGAGTTCACCCTATCAGGTCTACAACCATTAGATTTATCCGCACCAGTAACGCACATAAGCTATTATGAAGCGGATGCTTATGCTCGCTGGAGAGGATTAAGGTTACCTACTGAATTTGAATGGGAAGTCGCCTGCCACCACTATGCACCTACTGAACTTTCAGACAATGTGTTTCTAGAAGGTGAACAATTCCATCCTATTGCACAGGAAAAATTAAATGATTATCAATTTTTGGGCAATTGTTGGGAATGGACATCTAGTGCTTACTTACCTTATCCCAATTATCCAAGGTTGAAAGGAGCTTTGGGCGAATACAATGGCAAGTTTATGGTCAATCAAATGGTATTAAAAGGTGGATCATGTGCTACCTCCAAATCACACATTCGCATTAGTTACCGCAATTTTTTCCATGCAGATAAGAGATGGCAATTCACCGGAATACGCCTCGCAAAATAATTCACTTTAAACTTTTTCAATTCTTCGACTTATGACCGTTAATACGATAACCATTGATAGTGAGCTGGCGTTATTTCAAAAAGAAATACTTGAAGGTCTAAAGGCAAATCCTAAGCGCTTGCCTTCTAAGTATTTTTATGATGAAAAAGGAGATGAGCTTTTTCAACAAATCATGGAGATGCCTAGCTATTATCTGACCAATTGTGAGACAGAGATATTCCAGAATCAAAAGGCGGAAATACTTAAAGCTATTGATTATAAAAGCTTTAAATTGGTTGAATTAGGAGCAGGTGATGGTACAAAAACTAAAATTTTGCTGGAATATTTCATGGAGCAAAACATTGATATTCAATACTGTCCAATTGATATTTCAGAAAATGTATTGAACATACTCGCTGAACATATTAAGCAAGATTTGCCTTCTTTAGACCTACAACTATTGGTAGGAGATTATTTTAGAATGTTGGATCGTCTCAGCGATACTTCTGATCAGCCTAAAGTCATCCTTTTTTTAGGTAGCAATATAGGAAATATGACTTCAAAAGAAGCAATAGCCTTTTTACAAGAAGTATATGCCCATATGAGTGATGGTGATTTATTTATGATAGGATTTGACTTGAAGAAAAATCCACAAACCATCCTCGATGCCTACAACGATGATACTCAAATTACAGCAGCCTTCAATTTCAACCTCCTAAGTAGAATCAATAAGACACTTAATGCTGACTTCGATATCGATCAGTTCTTGCATTGGCCAACCTACAACCCTATCACTGGAGAAACTAAAAGTTACTTGGTTAGCAAAATAGAGCAGACAGTAACCTTTGGTAATACAAATGATCAGATACATTTTGAAGCCTGGGAAGCAATAGACATGGAACTTTCGCAGAAATATAGTATCTCAGAAATTAACCAGAAGGCTATTTCCTGTGGCTTTACACTAGTAGATAACTTCATGGATTCCAATCGTTTTTACGTGGATGCTGTATGGAAAAAATAATCCTCTTATACATGTGCTGATTTATAGTTTTTATTAACTGTCGTGAGAGAGACACTCCCTTTTCTTGACAGCTTACTAAAATCAGCACATATTTGTACTGACCGGTCTAATTAATGCAGAATAGTATGAGAAAGAAATACGAAAAAGAAGACATCCTTCAAGTTGGTCAGGAATTGATCCGACAAAGAGGGTACCATAATACAGGGATAAACGATATTCTAAAAGCATCAGGCATTCCAAAGGGTTCCTTCTATAACTTTTTTGAAAGCAAAGAAGCCTTTGCCAAAGAGTTGTTAGAGTTTTATGGCGATAAGTTATTTAAGGTCATTGATAGCTTTTTAAGTGATATCAACTATAGCCCTTTAAACAGACTAAAAAACTTCTACAACTGGACGCTGGAAACCAATAAAGAAGAAGAATCCAGGTATGGTTGTTTGGTAATGAATTTATCCAGTGAGGTGAGTGGCTATTTAGATTATATAGCCGTAGCTTCCAAAGCACAATTTGACAAATGGATAAACTTAATTGCTAAATGTATAGAAGAAGGACAAAACTTGGGAGAAATAAAAAGTACACATCCTCCTTTAGAGTTAGCTCAATTTATTCACTCTAGTCACGGAGGCGGTTTGATGCGTAGCAAAACAATGAGAAATATCGAACCTATGAAAAGTAACTTAACCATCATATTTGACTTGATTGAAAACAAGTAAGCCAATAGAATGGGTGTTTTATTACATTTTATTTTTTTAGCTTCATCATTAAACAGACCAGTCTAATTAATTTAAAATAAAGAACAATGAAATCATCTAATCTAATTCTTGTTTTAGCAGCATTATTTATCATTCAAAGTTGTAGCATAGCAGATTTGCGAACTACACAAATGGAAAAAGCGCCCCTTTCTACTACTGATGAACAAAAGGGAAGAGACTTACTTACGCAAGCATGGAAAGCACAGGGAATGGACCAATTACAGACAAAAGAAAACTATGAAGTAGTAGCTACCGATCACTGGAAAGGTATTTTAGGAGGCATTGGAAAATTATGGCCTACAAGAACTGCTCAATTGAACTTAAAATATGCAGTGGGTACCTTTGACAGTCAGGTAAGTTATGAAGGCAAAAAGGGATTCACAGCCGGCCTCCAATCTTGGCGTTATTATGAATTGGATAAAAATGGAAATGTTATGTTTAAAGATAAGGCTGACAAAAGGGTAAAGTTCGGTTTGGCAGCCTATCAATACTTTTTTGAACTACCCGATCGCTTGTTGAATGCCCCTATCGTTTATTATGCAGGAGAGGAAACGTTTAAGGATAAAAACTATCAATTGGTGTTTGTTTCCTGGGAAAAAGTAGAGCCACACAAAGAACATGATCAGTACCTGCTTTACATCAATCCCGAAAGTAAGATGATTGAAATGGCAGAGTACACTGTCAGGGAAAATTACTTACCAGCTTCCGGATTTCTACATGGTTCCATCATTTTTGACGATTTCCGCACCGTTGAGGGTATTTCCATTCCCTTTAAACAAAGCATTTTTGTCAATTCCCCAAAAGAAAAAGAGAAGAAGTATATACATCAATTCAACTTGGATTCATTTAAATTTGACCAGTTTGACACCAAAATGCTCTATCCCAACAAGAATTTAGAAAAATTGGGTGATGAGAAAATTAGTCGATAAAAATTAGTGGATAAGTTTATAAGTTTATGTGGGTATATCTTATTATACTTTTCATAAACTTATAAACCATGAATAAAGAACAACTCAAACTAGCCATCATTCAAAAAGTCATTCTGACTGACGACCTTGAAATGCTACAAGCCATAGATAAAATACTCGATCTTAAAAGAGAAGCTCCTCATGATGCACCTCCCTCCTCTCTACTTGAAGGTCTCAAACTCAAATCAGATTATAAGGAAGATATTGATAGATTGAACAATGATATTGATGAGGTTTTTAGCTGAATATGCTGTCATCTTGTTATGCTACTATGCTTTCATATACACATGAGAGTATGAAGATATAAGCACATAAGAGCATGAGTAATGGAATTTTCCTTCCCTTTATTTGGTTGAAGCTCCAAACCAATAAAATTAATCTATGCTGAACAAGACTTTTACACTCTACAAAAAAGCTTTTGTGGGCTTATCCAAAGACATTTGGTTGCTCTCTTTGGTTACTTTGATCAATCGTACAGGAGCGATGGTTATTCCTTTTTTAAGCATTTATCTAACTCAGGAATTAAATTTCACTTATGAAGCTGCAGGCATGGTGATGAGTTGTTTTGGTTTAGGATCGGTGGTTGGTGCCTATTTTGGTGGGTGGTTTAGTGATAGAGTAGGGTTTTACCCGGTATTATTTTGGTCTCTGATGCTTACTGGTTTAATGTTTTTCGTCTTAAGTATGGTTACTTCATTGTTGATGATCTGTGTAGTAGTATTTTTTACCAGTGCCATTGCGGATTCATTTCGACCAGCAGGACATTTGGCGATTGCTGCTTATAGTAGTCCAGAAAAATTAACTCGTTCTATCTCTTTATATCGCTTAGCTATTAATTTGGGGTTTTCCATGGGACCTGCCATTGGGGGTGTATTGGCATTTTATTACGGTTATGAATGGTTGTTTTATGCAGATGGAGCTAGTTGTATAATCGCCGCCATTACCTTGAAGACTTTTTTAAAACCTAAGCCTCTTGAAGAGCAAGCCAAAGAAAATGAAGTTGCCAAAAGTAGTTCGAATTCACCATATAAAGACAAAGAGTATTTATGGATGTTGTTCTTTCTTGTACTTTCAGCGGTTGCTTTCATGCAAATATTCACGACCATACCTGTTTATTTTAAAGAACACTTTGAGTTCAACGAAAATACCATTGGTCTTTTACTGGCACTCAATGGTTTTCTCATTGTCATCATTGAAATGCCATTTATTTATAGTTTGGAAAGTAGAACACGCTATTTGGAATTGATTGGCATTGGAGCACTTTTAATAGGTATTTCTTATGTAATTTTTATTCCCTTGTCATTTTGGATTCCTATTGTTTTTTTCCACATAATAGCCATCACTTTTGGTGAAATGTTGATGATGCCTTTTTCGAATACTTATGCAGTGAAACGCTCGGAGGGAAAAAACAGAGGCCAATACATGGGGTTATTCACCATGGCTTATTCGGTATCACACATTATTGCTCCCACGGTAGGTATGTTTGTAGCATCTAAATTTGGTTTCAATATTCTTTGGATAATTCTTACGGTTATTACTTTTATAGCGACCTTTGGTTTTATTTTTTTACAACGAAAAAAACAAGTAAATACAGTTAAGCCCGCTCAGGTATGATAGGTAATGATTTGAAAAAAGCAGTTAAGCTTTTAAAAAATAACGACTTGGTTGCAATTCCTACAGAAACCGTTTATGGACTTGCAGCCAATGCACTTTCCACAGAAGCGATTGTAAAAATTTTTGAAGTTAAGAATCGCCCTTTTTTTGATCCACTCATCATTCATATCGATCATTTTAAAAAGATGGAAATCTATGCCCGAAACATTCCTGAAAAAATACTCTTCCTGGCTGCATCATTGAGTCCTGGTCCCATCACTTTCCTTTTGGAACGAAAAGCCATTATTCCGGACTTGATTACTGCCGGTTCTCCATTGGTGGCTATAAGAATTCCCAATCATCCACTTACTTTGGACTTACTTTCCAACTTGCCTTTTCCTTTAGCCGCTCCTAGTGCTAATCCTTTTGGCTATATAAGTCCTACTTCCGCTCAACACGTAGCTCAACAATTGGGAGAAGAGATTCCTTACATTCTCGATGGAGGTACCTGCTCGGTAGGAGTAGAAAGCACTATTATAGGATATGAAAACAATCAAGCTACCATATACAGAAAGGGCGGAATAAGCATAGAAAAAATAGAATCCCTAATCGGGTCTGTACAGGTAAAAGAACATTCCACTTCCAATCCAAAATCTCCCGGCCAGCTAAAAAGCCATTATGCACCAAGAGTGCCCTTCAAATTGGGCGATCTCCCAAGTCTCATTGATGCACATCAAGGAGAACGGCTGGCTGTCTTGTCTTTTGATAAAGCCATCAAGCATGCTTCTATTCAAAAACAATTGGTTCTTTCGCCAAAAAGTTCTCTTTCTGAAGCAGCCCAAAATTTATTTGCCTATATGCGTTTGCTAGATCAGGAAGATGTAGATGTAATTTTGGCAGAGAAAGTGCCCAATATGGAGTTGGGGAAAGCGATTAATGATAGGTTGATGCGTGCAGCAGCGGACTATATTTGATCTTTTGATCTTTTGTCTTTTGTCTTTTGTCTTTTGTCTTTTGTCTTTAATTTAAGTTCGATTTTCTTACTTATCAATACTAGATATCTGACCAATTTATTGAACCGCAATGTTACGCAGAGTTCTCCTTCTAATTTGTTTAGCTGGCTAAACAAATTAGAAGGATTGAATCACAGGATCATAAGATCACAAGATCAAAACATACTATTAACCCACTCCTCTCCATCTTCAACAGACTTGACTACCAGATAAGGGACAGGTTGAGTTTGGAAGGCAAAGATAGCTTTGAGTATTGTTCTAACGACTACACTAGGAATGACGTAAGCCGTACCAACACAGTAATTTTTCATGAGAGACTCATTTACTTTTAGCCAGTCAGCTTGCATTTTTTGGTGTTTCATGCTAGGTAGGGCAGCATTGGTAGCGTCGAAAATAATGCCCATTTTTTCACTCCTGTAACTATCTTTAACATCATCCAAGTAAGCTTGAAAATTTTCATCCGTAGATTCTTCTCCCGTGAAGGTTACCTTGAGGATGGGAAATTGTTCATCACTAACTTCAGCGTACTTTTTCATAATTATTTTAGAGTTTTGTGGTAATCTATCTTAATTGTCGACTCGATTGTCTAAATATTCTATCTTCCAACCTATTTTTTATCGATTAGTTTAATAATTTACTGAGCTATGAGTCCAAGAATTGGTAGTTTTACGAGTAATTAGTTAAAATTACGATTAAGAATATTTCAACATACAAATACCTTACAATGAAATCACTAAGAAATGGGAGCTTGCTGACAGTACTCCTTTTTTTATTGTCATATTGTGATAATTCCACCCCTTCAGAAGTAGAATCAAATGAACTTATTGGTAGATGGGACATCATAGAAGCCACTCGCAATGGTCGTCCTACCGAATCTTTGGCCGAATTGTACTTTGAATTTTTGGCTGATGGCTCTATGCGCACCAATCTGGTTGGAGCAGATGAAGTAGCTACCTTCACAGTAAATGGAGATGAGATTCAACAAAGAGAAAGCCGTATGGACGTAAATTATGAGATTGAACAATTAAGTGACTCATTATTAACGCTAACTACAGAGTTAAGGAATCATGATTTTCGTTTTAGGCTTCGCAGGGCAACATTAGAGGAGTAAAAAATAAGACTGAATGAACAAAGGACGTTGGATTGAGAGTATGCTTTTACAGTTTGTGATTTACTTTATTATGTGGCAATACGATGCATATCTGGGCTCCATAGTAAGCATCATATTTGGTTCCATAGCATTTTTTATACTGGTCGTTTCTATTATCGTAGAACTAATTGAACCTTCTCGAGTACCTCGTTGGTATTATAGTCAAATGGCTGTGGCTATCCTTGCCCCTATTGCAGCTTTTGTCATTTTTATGGCTAGTGGAGGGGATTTGTATTGGTTAAATGAATAAACAGTTTAAGGGGTCGGCTCATAACTCGTTCTTCGTTCTGAGCCTACTAAGAGCGTTTTGTTTGAGTCCATTTTACAAAAAAAGCAGAGCTTTTTTTGTAAAATGGACTCAAACAAGATACTATTTGCTGGCGAAAAAGTATGAAGGACTTGTGGGACAACCTATTAAACTTTACTTCGAAAGGTTGATTTTCTGATTAATGTATGTGCTAAGTTTATAATCATAGACACTAGATACCAATACCAATCTGTTCCCACTAAGACTCTCTATTTCATAAGTTAAGGTCGTCTGCCCACTTTGATCTCTGATAGCTAATTGGTTACCTGAAATTCCCCAATAACCGTTACCGGTAATGGCTCCATTCATGATTAGACTAACTGTATTATTATTATAAAACTCAAAGACTTGTCCCTGAGAATCAAAAATTTGAGTCTGGTTCGTATTTGGATTATATGAACTTGTTCCGGTCACCCTCCATTTTCCTATAATTTGGTCTTCATAAGACATGCTTGTGTTGTATACCTCATTACTAACACTATTGTCAATGTTATTTATCACTGCTGCGCCTACAAGCACTAGAGTAAGGACGAATAAGAAGACAAACAAGCCAGTGTATGAACGTTTCTTTTTCTTTGCTTTGGGTTTGATGTTGATCTGCTTAGAAATCTGAACTTTTGCCGGTTCCTCTTTTACGGCTTGAGGTTTGGCATAACTGATTGGAGCCTCCTCTTTTTTGATCTGTTTTTCTTTTTTTTGTAAAGGTGGAGGTACTGCACTTCCTCTTATTGGTGGTGGCAAAGCAGCTCCTGTATTAGACCTGCCACCCATTTTTTGTTTGCAAATCTGGATTTTGGACCTCACTTCCGGAGTATTATCCACTTGTTGAGCTGCCTCGAAATATTGAATGGCCAAATCATAGCTTTTCTCATCTAAAGCTTCATTTCCATTGTTCCAGTGAGATAAATAATCCAGCTTATTGGTGCAAATATCAATTTGTCCGTCGATGTAATCTAAGTTAGGAATGAAACCTGAACGATAATGAGAGATACTAGCTCTAAAGAGTTCCTTAGCTTCCTCATAATCATCTGCCTTGAAAGCATTCCGAGCTGCCTCTATGGACATAGCAAACTTTTCTTTGATTATCTTGAGTTCTGCGGCCAATTCATTTTGCTCATTGAGCCTTATTCTTTTGGCTTCTTCTTCTTCATGAATAATCTTGATGCGTTCGTTGGCTTTTTCTACATATTTCCCTCTTGGAAAATATTTTTTTAGGTAATCTTCATAATGACTTAAAGCATCAGTAGATTTTGCTACCCGCCATACTTCATCTTCTTTAATATCATCTATGGCTTGCTTCGCTATAAGTAAATATCTGCCTTTGGGATAATCATTGATGTAATGTTTATACCCCAACTCATCATTGCGTTCTTGAACAATATGCCAATTGTAATCTTCTATTCTATGATTGGCATCTTGTACATGTTTTCCTTCCGGAAAATACATCAAATAGCTTTGGTAACCTTCCAGTTCATTTTTATCCAAAACCTTGGTCCAAAACTCTTCTTCTGTGATTTTTAAATGAAAAACGAACTCGCCGCCTCTATCTTGAGAATTTTGCAAACGACCATCTACTGGTGTTTGCTTTGCATGTACACTCATCTGGTCTTTGACATACTCTATCATTGAAGTCGTCTTTACTGCTCCATCTGTATTGGCTTTGAGATAAGTCAAAATCATGGAGGCAAAAGGACTATTTTCCCCTAGTTTGCCATCTGATACAGTTTCTGTACGTCCAGATGCCAATACCCTTCTGGAAGGATATTTCTCACTTGGGATGGTGTTGCCCCTTTCTTTCAAAATCATAGAGCCCGAAAAACAAGAATCGATGATCATTAGCACATGATGCGCCTTTATCGCATTTACTTTGGTGGTAATGTCAGAATTGGAAAGGTATCGCCCCTCATTGTCCTTCTCCGCATCAACTGGTACCCAATATCCTTCTTTCCATCCATGATCATAGTGACCGTGGCCAGAAAAATAAATCAATAAGTTGTCTGATGGAGAGGACTTAGTACGCAACTCTTTAAGTACTTTGTAGATATTGGATTCAGTAGCTTCCTTATTATAAAGTGTATATACATTGTCTGATTCAAATTGATAAAAATGAGTCAATGTATTGACTACATCCTTAGCATCCTTTACTGCATTGTTGAGTTTTTCCCAATGCTCATATTCATCAATACCAATAACTAATAGATAGTTTTGCCCTGCTTGGTAAGTTTTCTCCACTTGGTTGGCACTTAAATCAATACCTCTTTCCATGATGTTTCTTGTTTACTCTTTAAAATTAATGCTTTAATCCTTAAAAGCAAATTGGTAGTACTTATATGAGAGTGTGTTAAAATGGAAAAAGGTCAGGAGTTAGTGGATTAGTTTATAAGATGATAAGGTTAGAAGTTGTAATCGCTACTCTTAACCTTATCATCTTATAAACTTATACACTAGAAAGTAGGTGCCGCACTATAGCGTTGTACAAACTCCTTCATTTCATCTATCATTTCTGGAGAACCAATGGAGATGGTCGCTCTATCATGCAAGTGATTCACCTCAAGGTCTAAGATTCTTTCCAATTGCATATTGATGGCTTTACCTCCTGCTTGCTCTACAATAAATGCCAAAGGATTGCATTCATAGAGCAACCTCAATTTACCTTGAGGGTATTTGCGTGTATTGGGATAAAGGAAAATTCCGCCCTGGAATAAAATTCGGTGTACGTCCGCAACCATTGAACCAATGTACCTCAGCCTCAAATTCATATCTGAACATTGATCAATATAGCGGCGCATCTCTACATCAAATTTCAGGTAATATCCTTGATTGACAGAATAGTAATTTCCTCTTTTAGGAATTTTAATTTCCTGATGAGACAAACAAAATTCACCTATGGAAGGATCTAAAGTAAAACCATTCACACCACGCCCGGTTGTATACACCAATAGGGTTGAAGTACCATAAAGTACATAGCCAGCAGCTACCATTTGATGTCCTTGTTGTAAAAAATCATCTAGCGTACAAGGGCCATCAGGATCACTTACTCTTCTATAAATGCCAAAAATAGTACCTACAGATACATTCACATCAATATTCGATGAACCATCTAATGGATCAAAAACAACCACATATTTTGAAGTCTTCCCACTCACACTGGGAATGGAGATAAAATCTTCATTCTCTTCGGAAGCAATTCCACAACATTCGCCACTGTTTTTGAGACAATCAATCAATTTCTCATTGGCATAAAGATCCAATTTTTGTACCTGATCACCAGAGGCATTGCCTACTGCCTGATCAGCTCTACCAAGTATATTAACCAGGCCTGCTTTATTTACTTCACGGTTAACGATTTTAGCAGCAACACCAATATCTCTGAGAAGTCCGGTTAATTCTCCGGAAGCAAATGGAAAGTCTTTTTGCCTTCTGATGATGAACTCATCCAGTGTTACGGTTCTATTAATCATTTTTGGTTAGGATTTTTATTTGTTTCTTATT
>JBCBCD010000090.1:0-12993 GCA_038530915.1 Bacteroidota bacterium | reverse complement strand
TAATGCGACTGCTACAGGAAGGGAGCAAAACAGGCGTGTAGAGTTTGATATATATTTAAAGTAAAATATTGAACTTGTCTCCAATCGAATAAGTTTTCTACAGATAAGAACCCAAAAAAGCGATGCTTTTTTGGGTTCTTATCTGTAATTATAGGTTATTGGCAGGCGAAATCAGAGGGTGTGTCAGTCTTATTAAATTCAAACTAGCTTTATATATTTGTGATATGAATGAAAAAATCTTAATACTTGATTTTGGTTCTCAGTATACTCAGCTCATTGCCAGAAGGATAAGAGAACTTAATGTATATAGTGAAATTGTTCCTTTTAATAAAATTCCGGAACTGAATGACTCTTACAAAGGCATTATCTTATCAGGAAGTCCTTTTTCAGTATTAGATGAAGGAGCTTTACATGTTGATCTTAAAAAGATAATTGGAAAGAAACCTGTTTTAGGAATTTGTTATGGAGCACAGTACATCTCACACAATTTAGGTGGAAATGTGGAAGCTTCCAAAAAGAGAGAATATGGGAAGGCATTGCTTTCAAATGTTAATCGTGAAGATATACTTTTTGAAAATGTTAGTGATAACTCCCAGGTGTGGATGTCTCATGGAGATACCATAACGGCCATTCCTGAAACTTTTGAGTTGGTAGCTGGAACAACAAGCATAGATGTTGCTGCTTTTAGATCAAAATATGGAGCATATGACCACCCGGTTTATTGTTTGCAATTTCACCCTGAAGTAACACATAGCCTGGAGGGGAAAACGGTATTACAAAATTTTGTGCATAAAATTGCCGGATGTGGTGACAGTTGGACACCTGCTTCTTTTGTAGATCATACCATAACCTCATTAAAAGAAGAAATAGGCGATAAAAATGTATTAATGGGCTTATCAGGTGGCGTTGATTCATCTGTAGCTGCTATGCTGTTGCACAAAGCTATTGGTGATCAATTGATTTGCTTTTTTGTAGATAATGGCTTGTTACGAAAGAATGAATTTGAAGAAGTACTACGCTCATATGAAGGATTGGGACTCAAAGTAGTTGGCATAGACGCCAGAGAAAGATTTTACAAAGAATTGGCGAATGTGACCAATCCTGAAAAAAAACGTAAGATTATTGGGCGTGTATTTATAGAAGTTTTTGAAGAAGAAGCTTCTAAACTCAACAACATTACCTATCTTGGTCAGGGTACCATTTACCCTGATGTTATTGAATCCGTATCAGTACATGGTCCATCCGTTACGATAAAGTCTCATCACAATGTTGGTGGCTTACCGGATATCTTAAAGCTCAAAATAATTGAGCCGCTGAGAATGTTATTTAAAGATGAAGTTAGACGAGTGGGTAGGGAATTGGCTCTTCCTGAATTTATAATTGGTAGACACCCTTTCCCCGGACCTGGATTAGCCATTAGAATACTAGGAGATATTACAGCTGAAAAAGTGGACATGCTCCAAGAAGCTGATCATATTTTTATCAGTAACTTAAAAAAATACGACCTTTACGATCAAGTCTGGCAAGCAGGAGTGATTTTATTACCTGTACAGTCAGTAGGAGTAATGGGCGATGAACGTACCTATGAACAAGCAGTAGCTCTAAGAGCAGTCAATTCTGTAGATGGGATGACAGCTGAATGGAGTCATTTGCCTTATGAATTTTTAGCTACTGTATCCAGTGAAATCATTAATCAAGTAAAAGGAATAAACAGAGTCGTTTATGATATCAGTACCAAACCACCATCGACTATTGAATGGGAATAATCTATTTTGGATTGCTTTTGTCTTGTTATTCTTTCAATCTTGTGATTTTTTTACCAAAGCGCAAGACGCACCTAGTGTAAATAGACAAGAAAGAAATAATGATGAATTGGAGGATATACAAAGTACACTTGTATATGATCCAGTTAAGAATGAATGGGTAGAAGTAAGCTCTCAAACCCCTACTGAACAATTAGATACTGTTCGTTGGCGCATCCTTACTGAAGCTCAATTTGCACCTATTTTGTCACAAGATCTACCTCCTATTCCGATCAATCCAATTGGTGCTGGAGGAGGTGCTTCTACAGATCAATTTGGCTCACAAATTAAGAACTCTTATCAGATATCTTTGATGATGCCTTTTCTGTCAAGTAGGTTTGATCCTATCTCAACAGATTTTGGTAAAGTTCCTAGTTGGAGCATTCATTACTATTCTGGTGTAAAACTAGCATTAGAGCAACTTCAACTTGAGAATATTTCTTTGAAATTGAAAGTTTTAGATAGTGAAGGTAGTCAATCCACCGTCCAGCAACTATTAGATAATGATCCTATCGTTAAAGCATCTGATCTAATCATTGGGCCTTATAGAAGAGACAATATCAAATTGGTAGCTGATTTTGCTAAGAATAATCAGATTACTATGATATCTCCCTACAGTGCAAGCAGCAACCTGACCAATGAAAATCCTAATTTCATACAGGTTAGTCCAAGTTTAAAATCACACTGTGAGGCAATTATGAAATTTGTGAGATCGAGATTTAGTCCTTCCAAAATCAGCATCATCCATCAGGACAATGATCAAAAAAGGAATGCGACAGGGTACTTCCAGGAAGCTAATAAAATTTATAGCGGTAGCACGTTAGCACCTGATTTGAGTACATTTGTAATTCCTGACGACAGGTTACCAACCAGCGGCGATATTGACTTTGAAGCGTTATTAGGTGGTAAAGATTCTGTGGCAATAATTATACCAGCCTGGACTGGCAGGGATGAGAATTTTGTCTATACACTCATGACTCAAATTGATCTTAATAAGGATCAATATCAGTATGTCGAAGTGTATGGCCTACCACAGTGGGAAGACTATTCAACCATTGATTTGGATTATTTCGAAAAATTAAATGTAACGATTAGTAGCAATGCTTTTATCGATAAAGGAGATGAGGAGATCAAAGAGTTTAGAAGAGATTACTATGATCGATTTGGAAGTCTGGCTACATTAGAAGCTTATTTGGGATATGACATCATGCTATTTGCAGGTAGAATGCTCAATAAATACGGCAATAAATTTCAATACCACATTGAAAAAGAACAACCACAATATTTGCATACTAGGTTTGAATTTGAAAGATCAGTAAGTACACCAACTATTTCGGCTGAAAACCTTCCCATTCAATTGTTTGAAAACAAGTATGTCAACATGTTGCAGTTTAGGAATTATCGATTTCAGAAGCTGAATTGATAATGAAGTTTAGGTGTTTAGAAGTTTAGATTTCCTCACTTATGCCTTCGGCAAAGTGATAACTTAATGTCTAAACACTTAAACTTTTGAATACTAAAATCTAGAAGAAGTCAACTCTACATCCGCATCCTTCCAGGCTTTATCAAACTTTACTTTTATTCTTTTTGCATCTTCATTGTTGCCCAATGCTTTCAAGCTTTGATGCAGTCCAAATAAGGACCAACCATTGTCCCGATTGTGTAGAAGGTCTTCCTCATAAACCTGTACTGCCTCTTCGTAGCGTTCTGCCTCTACTAAAATTGCGCCTAAGACATGCCTTACAGGTTGATGCCAAATAGGCGGTTCACTATAAGGCAAGTCATCTTCTGCCAGTACTGCTTCTTTCAGTAATTCTATGGCCTTGTCATGCTTCCCTTTAGCAGCAGCCAATTCTGCGGCTGAAATATTCTTAGTTATCGTATACATATTTTTAGGAACACGAGCATACATACTATCTCTCGTACTCATTTCTTTTTGCACTTCCGGTGTTACTTCTTCTGCTTTGGCTTGCCTAGTTTCATTTAATTCATCAAGGGCTTCAATTTCAGCTTTTGCTTTATCAAAAAGTCCTTTCCTTGTAAATGCAATACTACGTGCATAATGAGAAAATACCCGGTATTGTTCTAAGCCTTCAGCAGGTGTCGGAGTAGTTAAAATATCATTCCATTGACCAAAACGTACATAGGCTTGTAGGGGTACAGCTAAGAATTCCTGTAAGAAAGTCATGTTGGTTGCCATACCGATTGGAACCCTATTGGCCACCTTTTCAGCAGCATTCAGCGATTGTTCTTTTTTACCTTGGAAAGAAGCAGACATCCACAAAAAATGAATATTGTGTGGATAGTAACCTAAAGGATAAACACCTTGTGCCTGGCATTGAGCAATATAATTTTCATCTGCTTCTATGGCCTCAATATTACTGTTGGCTGCATCTTCATATCTTCCAACCCTGGCATAGATGTGTGAAGGCATATGCACCAAATGGCCCGAAGCCGGTACCAGTTCTCCCAATTTATCTGCACTAGGTACTCCTCTATCTGGGTTTTTAGAAGCTTCTACTATATGTATATAATAATGATGAGCTCCTGGATGCTCATTATTCAATTTCATTACTCGTTCCAATGCCTCTACTGCTTGTGCTGTATTTTTTTTCTCTTTCTTGCTTTTATCATAATAATCCCAGGGCATGGTGTTCATTATTGAAGCAGCAAATAGAGTTAGTATTTCTGTATCTTCCGAATATTTTTTACTCAATGTTGCCATAGCTTTCATATAGACTTCATTGAGAGAATCTCGATTCAGTTTGGTCGTATCGGCCATATACCTGATTGCAAGTGCATCGATAAAGTCTTCTTCTTTTTGGCTTACCATCTTACTCAAAGCTTGAGCTTGTACAATCGCTTCCCAGGCTTTGCGTTCCCGTTCTTTATCCGGAGCCGGATCATTGATATTAGGGCCCAGTGCCAATGCTTTTCCCCAGTAAGCCATCGCAAAGTTGGGATCAATTTTTGTTGCCTCAGTAAATGATCGTTCGGCCTCAGAATGGTTAAACCCATACGTAAGCTTCAAGCCCTGATCAAAATACTTTTGTGCCAATTCTGATCGAGTACTTACTTTATAACCAAAAGAGCCCATATTGGAAAATAAAGGCGCTCTTTGTAAGTAAAAGTCATCTAGCATAAAACTACTTCCTCCTGTACACATCGCTAAAGCTGTAAATGCTTGTTGTGCTGTTTGGGAAGGCTGAAAAACAGGAAGTGGCCTTGTATTTTTAGTATTAAAATTGGTCAATAAGAGTATTGCAGATAGGCTAAAAAAAATAAGAAAGATACTTTTTTTCATAAAATGCGATTGTTAGGGTGTTTCAAATCGTTTTATTTTCTGGTAAAAGGCGGATCCAAATTCTTATCCAATGGCCTTAAAGTAGTTAAAAATTGAGGATTCCCTTTCTCATCATATAGTAATAAAGATATGGAATGATCTTCCATAAAGAGCATTGTGAGAGAGCCGTTCTTGTAACCTGCTTTTTGAATCGCTTTACTTTGAGGATTCGCTCCTACTGTGACTTTATATCCATTTTGATTAATCAATGGTTTTTTAGTGTAAAGTCTTTGCCAAGCCACCCGATTTGATTTGTTAGCCAATTCAAAATAAAAGAACCCAAAAAGATTATCAGGTTTTAATTCTCTGAATTCATAATCAGAATGGTCTTTATAGTAACTATAGTTGAGGCGAAGTTGGATGCGGTTTACTCTATTTTTACTGCCTTCATAGTTTTCAGCCGTCCCAACATAATCGACATAAGTACGATCCTTACTTCCTTCAAATCGTTTTATGAATGAATAAGAATCTGGAGCCTTTTTTACTTCATTAGTTTTTGATTGAGTAGAAGTAGTTACCTTTCCTTTTTGCTTAAAGTCAGTGAAACGGTGTAGAAGCTCTACCATTTCTTTATTTCCCTGGCCATCGTTTTTATAAAGTTCAAGGTCAATATGGTTAAGAGTGTATTCCCATGGAAAGAAAAAGTAGTTATCCGAAGTTTTGCGAACGTTGTGCTTATAAGCAATTTGTGTTGCTTTTTTACGATGAACGGTAAAGACAATTTTAGCATTTAAGTTGTAAAAAGGAACTGAAGTAGTTGCTAGTTTTTTTACTAGAGCCTCCCCTTCTTCTTCTGAGAGTTGAAGTTTTAAGTTAGCTAGTTGATCTTTGTAATCTTCACGAAAGAAGAATGGTAGATACAAATTGTAGTTTAGATCAGTCAATCCGGTAAATTGAATGTTTAAGTCTACCGGAAACATTTTTTCTTTGAAATCATATTTCCTAAGTGCAGCGGTGGCATTCAAATACCTTTGTTTTTCAAAAGGGAGTTTTTGAACGTCTTCCATTAACTTCTTTTTACCTTCAAGCAGTAATCTTCTAGCGGCAAATTCATTGCTCAAGTATTCATTGTCGGTATAATTCTCAGGATAAAACTGCTTTAAGTAACCGATGGGAAAAGTCTCATAATATCTTTTGTAAGGATCCAAGCCCATTTCTACTTTTTCAAAGGTAGCAATCATACCTAGCGGACTATGTATGATTGCTCCCGGTCCCATGTATCCCGGAGCTCTGTAGTATTTATCCCATAATTGTTTAAAATATTGATCCCAATCGTCTTCAGCTTGTAAATCATTCTGAATGTAAGATGCAAACTTGAATAAATAAGCTTCTTTAAGTGTGATATCTGTATACTGACCTAGCAGTAAAATGGCATACAGCAGAAAAGCAGTAGTTGTTAGCATTTTTTTCATAACGTATTCATTGATTTTTGGTAGTATTTTAAAACCGGAGCTTAGACTAAATTCATCTGCTACTTATCGACCTTATCCAATACCTTTTCAAGATAGGGAGGTTTTTTTTACATTTCTATAATACTTTTCACAAGAACAAACTGATTTTTCCAATTGACACTTAAGTCAGAAAATCCTTAATTGCGATTTTTACTTAACCAGATATCCAATTTATGTTCGCAACGATAAACCCGGTAAATGAGCAGCTGATCGAAAGCTTTGATTCACTTAGCGATAAGGAGATTGAGATTGTTCTCTCTCAAGCAAATCTTGCATTTAAACAATGGCGAGATGTTAGTGTAGATGAACGGATCAAAAGCATCCTGGCAATCGGTGAAGATTTAAGAAATAATAAAACCCAATACGCCCTCACCATCACACTGGAAATGGGCAAGCCTTTGACTCAGGCGATAGCTGAGGTAGAAAAATGTGCTAAGCTTTGTGACTATTACGCACAGTATGCCCCTTCTATTTTAAACAATAAAAACATAGCAACAGAATTTACCAAAAGTTACGTACAGCATGCTCCGATGGGAACAATAATGGGCATTATGCCCTGGAACTTTCCTTTTTGGCAAGGCATACGTTTTAGTATTCCTGCTTTACTTGCTGGAAATAGCATTCTACTGAAACCAGCACCCAATGTTCCCAAATCGGCGAAAATAGTAGAATCAATAGTGAATAAACACTGTATGGTACCCAATGTATTTCAAACCATACTTATTGAGGTGGGCCAGGTAGAAAAAATTTTATCGCATCGCATAGTTAAGGGAGTAGCATTGACAGGAAGTGACAGGGCTGGATCAGCCGTGGCTACTATAGCTGGTAAGCACATCAAAAAAAGCATACTCGAATTGGGTGGAAGTGATGCTTTTGTAGTTCTCAAAGATGCAGATTTAGAAAAAGCGGCCGAAACCGGCCTAAAATCCAGAATGAATAATACCGGTCAAACCTGCATTTCCGCCAAACGATTTATCCTTGATGCTAACATAGCAGATGATTTTACAGACCTTTTGTTGAATAAAATTCAACAATTACAAATTGGGGACCCGCTTCAAGCCGAAACCAACTTAAGTTCTCTGGCACGTCCAGATTTGAACGATTTACTGGATACGCAAGTACAAAAAAGCATTGGATTAGGTGCTCAGGCCATTTTAGAAGGTGGTCCGATGGATCGGCCAGGTAGTTATTACAGCCCTACTGTTTTGACCAACATCAACCCACATATGCCCGCTTTTCATGAAGAACTATTTGGTCCGGTAGTTTCAATATTTAGGGTAAAAAATGAGGTCGAAGCTTTAAGGTTGGCAAATGATACCATCTATGGACTAGGCGCTTCTATTTGGTCAAAAGATTTAGACAGAGCTGAAAGATTGGCTTGGCAAATTGATACCGGTATTGTTGCCATAAATGATATGGTGAAATCTGATCCACGTATGCCTTTTGGTGGGGTAAAAAGGTCGGGCTATGGTAGAGAGTTGGGCACAGAAGGATTGTTGGAGTTTGTAAATGTAAAATCGATTGTGGCGAGATAAATTTTCGTCTAGTGTCTAAACGGATTGTAATTTGTAGGGTTTCATTGCTGTTTGCTTTTTTAAAGCTATGGAAAATGAGATTCTACCTGCATGGCTATTAGACCTTAGACCTTTAGACCAGGCGAAAGCCGATTAGATCTTCAGACCAATACATTGAATCAAAAGTCCAGAAAATAAATCTGACTTAATTTGAATTGAACTCCTTACCTTTACCAAATGAATCCAAAGCGAGCAGAAACCATCGAGCGAGTCCTTGAAAAGCGACAGGGAAATATCACAGTACTGATGGAAAACGTAATTGACCAACACAATATTGGTGCCGTATTGCGTTCCTGTGATTCGATTGGGGTACATGAAATCTTTGTACTCAACAATGAAGAAGGATTGAAAGGAGACTTTATTACTATAGGGAAACGAACCTCTTCAGGTGCACGCAAATGGCTAAACGTACATTATTACAATGATACAGAAGCTTGCTTTAAACACATCAGAAAATACTACTCTAAAATCTATACCACTAAGCTTTCTTCTGATGCTAAATCTTTGTATGATTTGGACTTAGCGGATTCAGTGGCCTTGGTTTTTGGCAATGAACAATATGGTATCACGCCAGAATCTCTTGCCTTAGCAGATCAAAACTTCATTATCCCACAGGTAGGTATGACCCAAAGTCTGAATATCTCAGTCGCTTGTGCAGTGACGCTCTATGAAGCATACCGACAAAGATTGAGAAAAGGATTTTATGAGGAAAATAATCCTATGACCGAATCGATGCGCAATACATTAAGAACAGAATACCATCGAAGGCATGAGGAGCAGGATAATCAGGAGATTATATTAAAGATTAAGTAAATTTCAAGGAAATAAATACAGGTTACTAGACTTGTTATGCCTATTAATTACTTAAGGCATTTGACAATATTTTAGAACTGAAATATGAAAGAATTTCCCGTTTGAACTACAAAACTACAGAAACTAGACCTGAATAAGTCTTTGATTCTCCATTTATGAAAGTAACATTGATGAAATACATATAATTTCCTCCTGGTATTTCCGGGCCTGTTCTTAATGCTCCCCACCAATTTCCATTTTCACTGATTCCAAAATTCTGTCTCCTAAAGACCAATCCTCCCCAACGATTATAAATAGCATATTCTTCAATTCTGCTTACCTTACCCTTGCCAGGAAATATTTGAAAAGAATCATTGATGCCATCTCTATTTGGAGAAAAAGCATTGGGAATATAAATGAGCTGGTCTTCTAAACAGGTATTTATAGAATTCAGCTCTGAGCAAAGGCCGCATTTGTTAATTTGAGCGTTGCCGAATGGTACTCCTGCACAATCTAAACAGGAATTGAATGTCGAATCTCCGGGCATTAAACACTTTCCGCATTCATCTAAAACGAAATCGCCAAATAGAGTTCCTTGGCAATCTATGCAAGCATTAAATTCCGTACTATTCGGGAGCAAACAATTACCACAAGTATCGATGACGCTATTTCCAAAAGGTACTCCTGCGCAATCCAAACAAGCATTAAATTCTGAACTATTTGGAAGCAAACAACTGCCACAGGCATCAATCATACTATTGCCGAATGGTACTCCAGCACAATCCAGACAGGCATTAAATTCTGAACTACTGGGAAGCAAACAGTTTCCACAAGCATCAAGAATACTATTGCCCCGAAAAACACCGGCACAATCTAAGCATGAATTAAACTCCATACTGTTAAGAGGCAAACAATTGCCACAAGTATCTATTTCTGAGTTCCCGAAGGGAACATCAGCACAATCCAGGCATGCATTGAAGTTGGGATCATCTCTTTGTAAACATTGTCCGCATTCATCAAGGGCAGCACCACCATTAATGATGCCATTACAATCACATAAGTCAAAATTAAGGTTAATAAATGCCGTATCATTAGGGCAATAAGGTATTTCATCTTCAACAACATATATGATATCCACGATTCCGGATGCCATAGCAGTATTGAATTGTCCATCGATCACATTGTTGCCCACCCAATATCCAGTAGAATCACCTAATACAAGAGGTTGAAGGTTGTAAATGCCAGTATTTGGACAAAGAGGTTCGGGCTCCTCAAGTAAGGAAGAAGCAGAGCAGTTTGCTCCTTCAATTCCATAAATCCTTACCACATCAAAACCTGGTGCACAGCCTCCCCTATCAATACCTTCAATTTTTACTGCATTAACGGCTTGGGTATAGTTGATATCCGCTAAATCCATCACATTGGTGACTCCACCATCAATTTGGCCAAGGAATGTAAAATTCATTCCAAAATCTGAGCTTATGTACACATTAGCAATTTCTGTTGCAGCACCTAACTCCTCTATAAATAGATCATCTTGATTGGGGGCATCTACTATTAAATTGTCTGTGAAGCCTACCGTAACATAACTACCGGTTGGCAAACTGACAAAACCATCATTATCACCAAGACAAATACTCGGATTTATAGGGATAATTGAGCAATCTGTGGCTGCAAAAGTATTACCATAAAAACTTGGTAACAATTGACTAGCCCCATTGTAAAATGCATCGATCAATACATCTGCAAATTGGGTTTGGCCATACAGACTTACGTTACAAAAGAGACATAAGAAGGACATAAGTATTTTGTAGAAAATACCTTTCATAAAATGCTTATTCAGAATGATTTAACATAAAGTTTGAAAGCAGAGGCGATACTTAAGTAGTTCACGAAATTGAAATATAAATTTGAGCGGCTACTTGAGTCTTTCTTCGATATTATTTTACTATTGAAAGAAATGAAAATATTCTGAAATTGTTTTTTCTCAAAGAATAAAGAGAATATTTATGGTAAGATATTGACATTCTGTCCAGTTCTTGCTGAATTATTATTTAGTCTTTTTGTTTTTCTGTTATATTGTTTTTAAACCACTCTTGGCATTCTGATAAGGTTACCTTCCCTGAAGCTAATTCTAATGTAAATTCAATCAAAATTTCATTGGTAGAAATTCCTTTTAGAGGAATTTCACGATCATCAACTTTAATCTTTGTTAAAATACTCTTTAATCCAAATCCATTTAGTTTTAGAAATAATAAGGCAGACCCTAAACCAGTTCTTTTATTTCCATCCTGGAAAACATGATTCGAAACAATATTAAACATGTAAAGGCCTGCTTTATAGTAAGCTTCTGGATAAAGTGCCTCGCCAAACAACTCTGAATCTACAGCTTGTAACAAATAATCTAATGGACCTTCATTATGAAAATTGGAAGGAGGCACATAATTTCCTCCGTGTCTATCAATTGTCATCTCATTGATTAAGATGATATCTTCTTTGCTCAAATATTCCATCTATCTTTTAGGCTAGCGCTTTAAAAACATCATCATACTGTTCAAAATCCTCGTTTATCATTTGCTCTAATTTCTTTCTTCTTTCAGCTTGTTCTTCAGAAACAATTATTTGATTTTCTAACAATATCTCCTTGATCGTTTCTTTAAAAAAACTGAGATCTTCCTTCATTATCTCTTTGATGATAATTTTTAGTTCTGCTCTGTCTATTTTATCATTAATCATTATGGCGATCATTTTTTTAGTACACAACAATTTGCCAATTATTATTATTGAAGTCAAGCTAAGCTTTAATAAAGGATTTCCATATTGCTTATTAAACTTCCACTCATTTTGAATAAATAAATTTTCAAGTAAAAAAAACTTCACTCAATTAAATTTTACTAACTGCTTTTCATACACCTGATGTCAAATTCCTGTCTTATTCTACCATCAAATTACAGCCTCTGATATCACTATTGTCCATCCTTCCTAATACTTCGAATGAACCATCTTCGTAGACTTTCCCCAAATCATCCGTAGCAATAAAACTAATTGTATGATAATTGGCCAAATCAATGATGTTGATAGCACCAGTTTTTCCTATATCTTGTAATGCCAATGGATCTGTTATCTGTCGGGTTGAAATCCGCATACTTGGTGTAGTATTAAATAAGCCTTCTCCTTTGGAATAAGCTTGTGACATCAGTTCGGTCATACCATATTCCGAGTGGATTTTTTCTACTCCAAATCCTTCTTTATAAATGGCATGTAATTCCTTTCGAGTGATTTCTTTTCTTCGGCCTTTCATGCCGCCAGTTTCCATGACTATCAATCCAGGGAAATCAATGGCTTTTCTTTCTGCTAAATCCCAAAGGGCAAAGCTTACTCCTAATAAGACCGTAGGTATATTGTTGAGCTGGCAATACTTTAGTTTTTCTATCAAATCATCGTATTGGTTGAGATAAAATCCGCTTAAGTTTTTATCCACTGAAAGTTGGATCATCTCATCTGTCATGACCACCAAAGAAGATCCCGTACGTTCCAAGTAGGCTGGTAATAAGGCCAAAACACAATATTGATCAATGGCTCCATAATGGTATTCAAAGCCTTTGATGCAGTTTTGGAGGTAATCTGCCTTGGATTTCACAAAGTGTTGGCTGTTTTGGCTGCCTGTCGTTCCACTACTCGTAAAAATGTCTTCTGCCAGCCACTCTCCCGTTTTTATCTTATAAGACTTAAAAAATTGTATGGGCAAAAAGGGAATTTCCTTAACCTTATTGACGTTAACTGGGTTAATATGAATGAGTTCCAGGTATTTTCGGTACAAAGAATTTTCTCTGGCCTGCTTTTGAAAAACAGTAAGTGCTAGTTTTTCAAAGTTTGGACTTTGAGAAGATTCAAGATTTCTGACCAATTGACCGATGGATGACAAGCTTGACATTCACTTTTTTTATAAATTAATTGTTACAATAGTCTATGACGAAAATTACAACAATTAAATCAACTTACTGATTTCAATAAATTCAATTGAATGAAAA